>JANPNF010000067.1:0-10819 GCA_031427315.1 Burkholderiales bacterium
ACACCCTCGTCAACGACCACCCGTACGGCGGCGCTTTCCTGCGCGCCGCGCCCGGCGCCGACAGCATTGTGTCCGCGAACAACGTGCTGTCGGGCCTCGGCGGGTACCACACCGACGATCCGACCCAGGTGCTCAACGACGTGCGTGGTGAGGCCTCGCTGTTCGTCGATGCGGCGCAGCACGACTACCGGCTCAGCGAGTTCGGCCGACGAATCGGGTTTCAAAAGCCGGTGGTCAGCAGCTACCGTGACCTGGCTTTGGACCTGCGAGCCGAGTACGTTCATCCTCGCAGCGTCCGCCCGCTGAGCGCGCCACCAGCTTACCCGGGCGCGGTGCAAAGCCGTCTGCCGTAGTGCGCACCCTGTGACATCTGAACTCCCCCGCGCGTCGGCCGTGCCCGTTCACGCACCGATGACCCAGTTCCCGGTCGCAGCGGGTGAGTTGGTGGTCGGCGGCATCGCGTTGTCGCTGCTGGCCGCGCGTGTCGGCTGCACACCGTTCTACGCTTATGACCGCAGCTTGCTGCGCGCCCGAGTCGGTGAGCTGCGCGCCGCGCTGCCGCCAGCCATCAAGCTGCACTATGCGATCAAGGCCAACCCCATGCCGGCGCTGGTTGGTGCGATGGCCGCCTGGGTCGATGGCATCGATGTGGCCTCAGCCGGCGAGTTGGCCGTCGCGCTCAATGCCGGCGCCGCGCCACGCCACATCAGCTTCGCCGGGCCGGGCAAGCGTGAGGCCGAACTCCGGCAGGCCGTGGCGTCGCAGGTGCTGGTCAACGTCGAGTCCGCGCGTGAGTTGCCGCTGCTGGCGAACGCGTCCCAGCATCTCGGGCTGCCGGCGCGGGTGGCGGTTCGCGTGAACCCGGAGTTCGAACTGAAGAGTGCGGGCATGAAGATGGGCGGCGGCCCGAAGCCGTTCGGCATCGACGTCGAACAGGTGCCGCAGGTGCTGCAAGACATCGCGGCCCTGGGCCTGAATTTCGAAGGCTTCCATGTGTATGCGGGCTCGCAGAATCTGCAGGCAGCCTCGATCTGCGAAGCGCAGCTGAAGTCGTATGAACTGACCCTGCGCCTGGCTGATCTGGCGCCCTGTCTGCCAAGGTCACTGAACCTCGGCGGGGGTTTCGGCATCCCGTATTTTCCGGGCGAGCGGCGGCTCGATCTGGCGCCGATCGGCGAGCACCTGCACGGCCTCGTCGAGCGCGCGCGCACTGAGTTGCCGGGCATGGCGTTGGTGATCGAGCTGGGCCGCTACCTCGTCGGCGAGGCCGGAATCTACGTGTCGCGCATCGTGGACCGCAAGGTCTCGCGCGGCCGGGTGTTCCTGGTCACTGACGGCGGCATGAACCACCACCTGTCGGCCTCCGGAAACTTCGGGCAGGTGGTTCGTAAGAACCACCCTGTGGCGATCGGCAACCGCGCCGATGCATCTGATCGCGAGCGGGTTTCGGTGGTCGGGCCCTTGTGCACCTCGCTCGATTTGCTGGCTGATCAGATGGAGTTGCCTGTGGCGCAGATTGGCGATCTGGTGGTGGTGTTCCAGTCGGGGGCGTACGGCGCAACTGCCAGCCCGCAGAAGTTTCTCGGGCACCCGCCCTGCGCCGAGGTGCTGGTCTGATGCGCAGGGCCTTGGAGGCGGGCGTCAGACTCGTTGGCAGATGACGCTGATGGCTCCGCGCCGGCATGGTTGATCGCGGCTGGCAAGTCTGCGCTCGCATCGGCTGCGGGTTGGCCGCTTCAGCAGCCGTTGCCCTGGGGCTCGCGCTGGCGATGCATCACCCGCTGGCGCCGGTTGCGGTCAGTGCCGCCTTCGTGCTGTGGGTCGCGTGGGTTGCCTGGCGTCCCGGCGTCTGGCTGTTCGTTTTGCCCGCGGCCTTGCCACTGCTGAATTTCGCGCCGTGGACCGGCTGGATCACCGTCGAGGAGTTCGACCTGCTGTGCCTGGGGGTGGTCGGCGGCGGCGTGCGGATGTTGTGGTCGAGAACGGAACGGTTCGATGAACCGGGCAAGTCGTCGCCGAACCGCCGGGCGTTCATCACGGCCGCTGCCGTTTTCGCTGTTGCCAGCGCCGTGGCCTGGGTGCGCGGCGTGGCGGCCGCGAATGACGTGGCCTTCAGTCTCTTTGAGGGCTACAGCGATCCGCTGAATGCCTGGCGCGTGGTCAAGAGCGTGGCGTTCGCAGCGCTGCTGTGGCCCCTGCTGCGGCGCGAGATTCGCACCGATCCCGCGGCCAGTGTGCGTCGCCTGTCGTGGGGCATGGTGGCAGGGCTGGCCGGAGTGGCGCTGGCGGTGCTGTGGGAGCGACTGGCCTACACCGGCTTGTGGGATTTTTCGACGCGTTACCGCACCACGGCGCTGTTCTGGGAAATGCATGTCGGCGGCGCGGCGATCGATGCCTACCTGGCGCTGGCCACGCCGTTCGTCGTCTGGGCTTTGTGGGCCACCCGCACGCCGCTGCGCTGGGCAGTGCTGGCGGCGCTCGCGCTGCTCACCGGCTATGCCTGCCTGACCACTTTTTCGCGCGGTGTCTACGGCGCGGTGCTTGGTTCTCTGCTGCTGCTGATCGTCTTGCTGCGCTGGCGACAACTGCCGAACCTGCGCATCCGCTGGCGCACGGTGGCGGGTATTGCGCTGATGCTGGCACTGGTGCTTGAAGTGGCGGTGGTGCTGGGGCTGGGCTCGTACATGCGTGAGCGCATCGGCTCCAGCGACCGGGATCTGGACAGCCGACGCCAGCATTGGCACAACGGCGTGAGGCTGATGCATGGACCCGCGGACTGGCTCCTCGGCATCGGCGCCGGACGCTTGCCGGCAGCGTATGCACGCGAGGTACCGCGCCGGGAATTCCCCGGTGCTGTTCAATTCATCGGCGCTGCCGACCCGCAGGAAGCGGCCTTTGTTCGGGTGTTCGGGCCGCGGACGCGATCCGACATCGACGGCTTGCTGGCTTTGACGCAGCGGGTCGCCTTGAACCCTGTCGGGGTGCACCAGGTGGCTTTCGACATCCGTGCTGCGGTGCCAACCGATGTGCACTTGTCGCTGTGCGAGTTGCACTTGCTCTATCCGCGGCATTGCCAGTCGGCCTGGCTGCGCGTGCCGCCGACCGGTGCCGAGTGGCGTCACGGTGTGGTGCTGCTGCAGGGGCCGGCGCTCGATCCCGGCCGGGCCTGGGCGCCGCGACAGGGCGTGTTTTCCGTCTCGATCTTCGACGGCGGCCGGCAGGTTGATCTGCGCCGCCTGAGCCTGGTCGGTCTCGACAAGAGCGAGCTGCTCGCCAACCGGGATTTCGCCCAGGGCATGGCACGCTGGTTTCCGTCGGCCCGGGGGTACTTCGTGCCGTGGCACATCGACAGCCTGTGGCTCGAGGTGCTGATCGAGCGCGGCCTGCTGGCCATGGGCGCGTTCGCCGTTTGCATGGCGTGGGCGGTGTGGAGTCAGCTCGGTGCGGTGCTGCGGCGCGATGCGGCCATCCACCCGATCGCACCGTTCCTCGCGGCATCGGTGTGCGGCGCCTTGAGCGTGGGCCTCATCAGCAGCGTCATGGACGTGCCGCGCGTCGCACTGCTGCTGATGCTTCTGGCGATCTTCTCGGTCGAGCTCAGTGCGGCGCTGCGTGATCGCGGGGCGGCACGCGTGGTTGCCGCCTGATCGGCTGATTCAGCGCAACGGGGTCGCCGCGATGCCCTGGTGCTGCGCGTGCTGCGTGTACCAACGCATTGCCTGGGCCAGACCGTCGCCGATGCGGTGGCTGGGCTGGTAGCCGAGGCGATCGCAGGCCTTGCCGATGTCGGCCTGCGAATGCAGCACGTCGCCGGGCCGGAAGTCGGCGTGCACCGCTTGCACGTCGATTAGCTGAGGGAAGGTCGGCGTCAGGTGCTGCCGCAGCAGTGCAAACAGCTCGTTCAGGCTGGTACGGTCGCCCACCGCCACGTTGTAGACCTGGTTGACGGCGTCATCGCGTTGCGCGCAGGCCGCCAGCAGGTTGGCCTGCACCGCGTTGGCCACGAAGCAGAAATCCCGGCTGGTGTGGCCATCGCCGTTGATCTGGACGGAGCGCCCGGCAATCAGCGCGGCAATCCATTTCGGGATGACGGCCGCATAGGCGCCCTCCGGGTCTTGCCGCGGGCCGAACACATTGAAGTAGCGCAGGCCGATGCTTTGCAAGCCATAGGCGCGGGCGAACACGTCGGCATACAACTCGTTGACGAGCTTGGTGACCGCATAGGGCGACAGCGGCGCGCCAATGCGGTCTTCCACCTTCGGCAGCGCCGGGTGGTCGCCGTAAGTCGAGCTGCTGGCGGCATAGACGAAGCGCTGCACTTTGGCGTCGCGCGCCGCCACCAGCATGTTCAGGAAGCCGTCGACGTTGACCGCGTTGGTGGTCACCGGATCAGCGAGCGAGCGCGGCACGCTGCCGAGTGCCGCCTGGTGCAGCACGACATCGACGCCGTCACAGGCGGCTTGGCAGTCGGGCAACTGGCGGATGTCGCCTTGGATGAATTTGAAACGCGCCCACCGCTCGGCACCGACCAGCGAGCGCACCTCATCGAGGTTGCGCTGGTGGCCAGTGGCGAAGTTGTCCAGCCCGACCACGCGCTGATCCAGCATCAGCAAGGCTTCGAGCAGGTTCGAGCCGATGAAGCCGGCGACGCCTGTCACCAGCCAGGTCTTGGGCGTGGCCCGCAGCGTGGATTGAAGCGCCTGGTAGGCCGATACACAGAGTGTCACAGCCGCCACAGATCGTGCCCCGCTTGCGCCACCGTGGCCGGGTCGTAGACCGACTTCACGTCGGCGAACACGCCGCCGGGTTTCAGCTTGCCAAGCAGCTTGGCCACGCCCATTTGCTTGTAGGGCTGGTGCGCCACGGCGGCGATGACCGCCGAGGCCTGCGGCAGCTGGTCCCATTCGGTCAGACCGATGCCGTACTCGTGCTGGCATTCGTCGCTGTCGGCCAGCGGGTCGTGCACATGCACCTTGACGCCATACGACTGCAGCTCGCGGATCACATCGATTACCTTGCTGTTGCGCAGGTCGGGGCAGTCTTCCTTGAAGGTCATGCCGAGCACGATGATGTCGGCGTCTTTCACGGCCTGACCGGCGGCAATCATGCGTTTGACGGTCTGCTCGGCCACGTACTTGCCCATGCTGTCGTTGATGCGCCGCCCAGCCAGGATCACCTGTGGCTGATAGCCCAGCATCTCGGCCTTGTGCGTCAGGTAGTACGGATCGACCCCGATGCAATGGCCGCCGACCAGGCCCGGCCGAAACGGCAGAAAGTTCCACTTGGTGCCGGCCGCTTCCAGCACTTCCAGCGTGTCGATGCCCATGCGATTGAAGATCAGCGACAGCTCGTTCATCAGCGCGATGTTCAGATCGCGCTGGGTGTTCTCGATCACCTTGGCCGCTTCGGCCACGCGGATGCTGCTGGCTGGGTAAACGCCGGCTTCGATGATGTCGCCGTACAGCTTCTTCACCACCGCCAATGTCTCGGGTGTGTCGCCCGCCACCAGCTTGACGATCTTGGTGAGTGTGCGCAGTTTGTCGCCGGGGTTGATGCGTTCGGGCGAGTAGCCGATGTTGAAGTCCTGCTTCCACTTCAGGCCCGAGAACTTCTCCAGCACGGGCACGCAGATCTCTTCGGTCGCGCCGGGGTATACCGTCGATTCATAGACGACGATCGCGCCACGCTTCATGTGGCGGCCCACCGTCTCCGAACTGCTGACGAGCGGAGAGAAATCAGGGCGCCGCGCCTCGTCAATCGGTGTCGGCACGGCCACCACGATGAAGTCGGCATCTTTCAAGGCCGCGCCGTCGGTGGTGCAGTTCAGCCGAGTGGCCGCGCGCAGTTGCTCCGGCGACACCTCACCCGTCGGGTCTTCGAAGCGGCGATAAGCCTCGACCTTGCGCAGCGACAGATCGAAGCCGATGGTGGGATGGCGCTTGCCGAACTCGACCGCCAGTGGCAAACCGACGTAACCCAGGCCAACGACCGCGATGACGGGAGACTGAAGACTCATGTGCCAGACCGCTCAGAAGTAGTTCAATG
Organism: Burkholderiales bacterium; assembly: GCA_031427315.1. Taxonomy (GTDB): domain Bacteria; phylum Pseudomonadota; class Gammaproteobacteria; order Burkholderiales; family Burkholderiaceae_C; genus PBB1. The sequence continues at coordinate 6,046 of JANPNF010000067.1, forward strand.
AGTTTCGCATGGCCCATTTCAGCGGCCACGTTGCGATTCGTGAGGTGCGTTGCGATCCAGGCGCATTTGCTTGCAGCCGGGCGTGTCCGCACGGTTTGTGAACCACCGGTCAGTCGGGTTTGCGCCGCGGCCGCCACAGGCGCGAGAGCAGCGCCATGCAACGGCGGATCAATGTCGGCGGTGGGCGCCGGCGGCGGCTCGGTGACGTCACCGCCGGGATGGGTTGCTGGTCGATTGCCTCTGCAGCGACCTCATCGGGCCAGGTCGAATTCAACGCCGCCTCTGCGCGGTGCGCTGCGGCCAGCGGCGGTGGTTTGACGACGGCGGGCGCGAGCGCCCCGGGCACGCTGCCCTGAAACGGTTCGCAATCGTTGTCGGACTCGGTGCGGTTGAGCGTGGCCTCGATCAGGGTGTACACGTCTTGGATCTTGATCGGCGTGCGCAGCGGCGTTGGAGGCTTGATCGGTGGCGGTGTCGAGACCGGCGGTTTGATCGCCGCCACCCCGGGCAGCTTCAGCGAGAAATCGTCGAAGCCGGGGACGCGGCGGCGCAGTGCGGTCAAGGCCGGGCGGGCGCCCTCGTTCAGCGACAGCAGAAAGCTGGCGGGCAACTGCGGGGCATTCAGCGCCTCGATCAGTTCTTCGGTGAATTCAGTGATGCCCTCACGCTGTGGCGGCAGCCGCAGGAACTCCTCGAACCGGTCGAGAAGCACGATGAAGTGGACGCCGAACCGCGTGCCGAGGGTGTGGAGGCAGTCGGTCAGTCGTTCGGGCACCGCAGGGTGCACGGTCTCCCCAGGCTGCGCGGCCAGCCGGAGGCCCGAACGCAAGGCCTGCAACGGTGCGCCTGACCAGTCATTGAGCAGCAGCACGACCTCGCGCTGCACGCGCGCGGCACTGCGGCGCTGGCGCCGGTCTGGAACGGGCACCACCACCGTGATTTCGCCGACTGGGGCCAGCGCTGGCGGCGCTTGGTCTTCCGCGCGCCGCTGCAACAAAGGCAGCAAAGACGATTGCAGGAACGCAGACTTGTCCGACCCCGCCTCGCCGAACAGCAAGGCCAGGCGCGAACTGCGCAGCAGCGCCACCAGCAGGCGAGCCTCTTGCGCCAGCGCGGGGCTGGCAGGGTCGCAGTCGGAGGGCTTGGTCATCGAGGTGCGGCAGTTCGTGGTCGGTGTGCGCAACGCCTGCTCATGTCACGCCTGAGATGTGTCACGCCTGAGATGCGTCACAGGTAGAACCGCAGTGCCAGCTCGATCGTGCGGCTTTGCGGGACGCTGCCGAAAATCGACTGGCGCGAGCCGGAAAACTGCTGCCACTGCGCGACCAGATCGACGTGGTCCCAGTGGTAGCGCGCTTCCAGCCACTGCACGCGGCTGCGGGTTTCGTTTTCGCGGCGCACGAAAGCCGACAGATCGAGTCGGCGCACCAGCGCGTCTTTCCACATGGCGTAGAAGAATCCGGCGCTGCGTGCGGGCAGCTCCTGCAGCGTCTGGCTGGTGTCGAGCAGTCCCAGCTGGCCGAAGGGATTGATTCCCGGCAGCGCGCGCCACTGACGGCGCGTCGGCCCCGCTTCGTTGTATTCGGCCTCGGCGGTCAGGCTCAGGTTGAACGCGGTGGTGTAGGTCAGCCCGACTGCCGCGCGGCTGTGGAAGCGCTTGTCGGCATTGGTGCCCAGCGCTTGCGTGATCAGCGAGGGCCCCTTGCCTGCGCTGAATTCCCCGAACACCACGGTGGCATCACCCACCAGACCGGACAGGTTCAGCCCCAGTTGCTCGCGGATGCCCTCACCGCCGTAGAGCAGCACTTCTGCATTCAACTTGTCGCTGAACTTGCTGCTGCCCACCAGCAGCCAGCGGTGGCGCGGGTTGGTGGCGCCGACGTTCAACGAGAACGTCCCCGCGTTCGGCTTGTCGGCCAGGTGTGGCGAGTAGGCGGCCGTGATCGACCCCACGCTCCACAGTTGCTGGCCCCGTAGCACGACGGTGCCCTGGCGGTTCTCGCGCAACACCGCTGGGTCGAGCGAGACGATGGAGCGGAGTGCGCCTTCCTTGAACCAGTCGGTCGGGTTGTAGCCGTAGGCTGAGCCGTGCCGCACATTGACGCGCCCGAGATCGATGATCTGGTGGTCGGTCGGCGCCCAGCTCAGGTAGGCCTCGCGCACGGTGTTGACGTCTCCTTCGACACCACGTCGGTTGCTGTGCCGCAGATCGAGGCGGTCGGAAAACACCGCGCGCACGCCGGGCGCGAGCGTCGCGTCGACACGCCCGTCGATCGACGCACGTTGCGATTCATAGCGCGAATCGGGGTCGTTGATCGAGGTGCGGCGCAGGCTGCCTTCAACGAACAGCCGCCACGGCCGCGCCGCGGCGGCGGGTTCGGTCGGTGCCTTGTCGGCGAGCGACAGCGCGTCCAGGTCATCGGGCAGGGCGTCGGGCGCCGCAACGGCGTGTGTGGCGGGTGCTGAGAGCGCGGTGCAGATCAGCAGGGTCGGCAGGGCAGTGTGGCGGCGCATGGTCACTCCGGTTTGAAGCGCGGAAGGTAGTCGCGTTGCAGCCAGGCTTCGGGCACGTCGCGCCAGGCGTAATCGCTGTAGCGCATGACGGTGACCCAGGCCGGGTCGAGCCCGTCGATGATGACGACCTCGGTCGGCCGCTCACGGCCGAGTTGCAGCTGGAACTTGCGGTAGTAGGCGGTTTTCAGCAGGTGGCCGCTCTCGGCGAAAAAACGCGATTTGACAGGCCGTGCGGTGCCTGCCTCGACCCACATCTCGACGTGGTGGTACGTCACATCGGGCGACGCGGCCGCCAACATCAGTTTCTGGCACCGGCGCGGCACGCGCTCTCCATCGACGATGTCTTCCTCGCCCTCCAACTCGGCCACGTAGTCCTTCGCCATGTTGACGGTGACCACATCGCCGTTCGAGGCCTGGCCGAGCAGCCGCTGTTGCGGCGACAGCCGGATGCTGGCCTGGCTGGCGGGGTCGAAGAACCACAGGTCGTTGCCGTTCTTCAGCATCAATTTGTTGACGTCGCGCGCTGGCGCGGCGAAGCGGATCAGGCTGCGGTACTGCCCGCTGTTGGCATCGGCTTTCGAATAAACCGAGAGCGTGTTGTTGTCAGTCTGCTTGGCGCTGCGGTATTCGATCAGGTTCACCGTGACCGCGAACGACCGGGCCGGATTGCGCACCGCATCGCTGGCCGCGAGGATTGTTTGCGCCTCGGTGGCGGCATGCGCCGACAGCAGCGGCGACAGGCCAGCGAACAAAGAGACCAGCGCGATCAGCGCGGCAGACAGGTGCATACGCATGGGAGAGATGATTCCTTGGGATGGCTCAGGCATGGCGCAAGGCATCGACGATGTTCATGCGCGCCGCGCGCGCTGCCGGCAGGATGGCCGACAGGGCGGCAACGATCACCAGCGCCACGGCACTGCCGATCATCAGGGTGTTTTCACCGGTCAAGCGCACCGACAGCGCCACCTGCTCGACGCGGCCGGGCGGGATCCACGACAGGTGCAGCAGGTTGAACAACCGTTCGCCCGCCATCGCAGCGCCCAGGCCCAGCACGGCACCGAAACACCCAAGCATGATGCCTTCGGTGACGAACATCGCCCGGATGCCGCGTTGCCGCAGGCCGATCGCGCGCAGCGTGCCGATCTCCACCGTGCGCTCGATGATTGCCATGCTCATCGTGTTGGTCACGGTGAACAGCACGATGGCCCCTATCAGCACTGAGATGAAGCTGAAGATAGCGTTGAACATGGCGAGCGTCTGGCCGTAAAACGGGTTCAGCGTTTCGTAGTCGATCACGCTGATCGGTTCGTCCTTGAAGTTCGTTTTCAGCAAGGTTTCAAGGCGCTCGCGGGCCCGCGGGATCTGCGCTGTGTGTTTGAGTTGCACGATGATGGCTGTCACCTGCGGAGGTGCTGCGCCGAAGATCAGCCGCTGCGCCTGCGACAGGTGCAGGCCGATGACCACGTCGTCGAGTTCCTTGATGCCCTGAAACTCCGCGCGCAGCACGTTGACGGCCGACACGTTGGGCGCGCCACGCGAATTGGTGGCGAGAATTTCGATGCGGGGCTGCCCCGGTGCTTGCGCGGCCACAGCTGTGGTGTTCCCGCTGGCCAATGCGGCAATGTCATCGTCCAGCGCGGCCCCTTCGGTGGCTGTCTTGGCGGTCTCTGGCGGGCAGTCAGGCACGTTCAATGCCGAGCACAGCTGCAGCACGCGCGCGACACCAGTGCCGATCACCGCGCTGTCCAGCGGTGTGCCCGCCAGCGACAGGTGTTTCGACAGAATGCGGCGACCGTAGTCGTTCCACAGGCGCATGCGGGCCTGGTCTTCCACCACGCTGCCGTTGACCCACACCGTGCGCGAAACGCCGGCCGAGAAGTTGCCCGCGATGCCGCCGAATTGCAGTGTGGGCGTGACCACCGTCACCAGACTCGCGAGCTCCGGATCCTGCTTGACGGCCGTCAGAATCCGCTCGTAATTCGCGATGCCATATGCCGCCGGGTTGCCGCTGCCGAAGCGGAAGTAGTCTTTGTGCTGGATCTGCAGGTGTCCTGTGACTTTCACGCTGTCGGTCTGGATGGCGTACTTGATGTCGCGGATGTAGCCGCCGAACAGCAAAATCGCCATCAGGCCCAGCACCATCGCAATCAGCGTCATCAGCGAGCGCCTGCGGTTGCGCAGCAGGTTGCGCCAGGCCAGCGACACGGTGTTCATGCGCGCGACTCTGCCATCGCCAGCCGCCGCTCGACCGCGGTGATGC
>JANPNF010000068.1:0-2228 GCA_031427315.1 Burkholderiales bacterium
CTCCTTGAACATGACGCGGGGCTTGGAAACAGCCAGCTCGTAGCCCTCGCGGCGCATGTTCTCCAGCAAGATGGTCAGGTGCAGTTCGCCCCTGCCCATCACCTCGAAGATGCCGTCTTCGCCGGTCTCCGCAACGCGCAGCGCGACGTTGCTTTGCAGTTCTTTTTGCAGCCGGTCCCAGATCTGGCGGCTGGTGACGTACTTGCCTTCACGACCCGCCAGCGGGCTGGTGTTGACACAGAAGTTCATCGTCAGCGTCGGCTCGTCGACCTTCAGCAAGGGCAGTGGCATCGGATTCTCACGGTCGGTGATCGTCACGCCGATGTTGATGTCTTCAAGGCCGTTGATCAACACGATGTCGCCCGGGCCGGCTTCGGTGACCTGCACGCGATCCAGGCCCTGGAAGGTCAGCACGTTGTTCACGCGGCCTTTAACGGCCTTGCCGTCGGGGCCCTCCATGACGAGCACATCCATCGACGGCTTGATGGTGCCCTGGCTGATGCGGCCCACGCCGATGCGGCCGACGAAGGTCGAGAAGTCGAGCGCCGAGATTTGCAGTTGCAGCGGGGCGGCCGGGTCACCGGTGTTCGGCGGCACGTGCTTCAGGATGGTGTTGAAGAGCGCCGACATGTCGGGACCCCATTGTTCGCCGGACGCGCCTTCGGTCAACGACGTCCAGCCGTTGATCCCCGAGGCGTAGACCACTGGGAAATCGAGCTGTTCGTCGCTGGCACCGAGCTTGTCGAACAGGTCGAAAGCGGCGTTGATGACAGCGTCGGGCTTCGAACCCGGCTTGTCGACCTTGTTGACCACGACGATGGGCTTCAGACCCAGCGCCAGCGCCTTCTTGGTGACGAAGCGCGTCTGCGGCATCGGGCCTTCCTGCGCATCAATGAGCAGCACCACGCCATCGACCATCGACAGCGCACGCTCAACCTCGCCACCGAAGTCAGCGTGGCCCGGGGTGTCGACGATGTTGATGTGCGTGTCTTGCCAACTCACGGCGCAGTTCTTGGCCAGGATGGTGATGCCGCGCTCGCGCTCGATGGCGTTGCTGTCCATCACGGTATCGACCACCTTCTCGTGCTCGGCAAAGGTGCCGCTCTGGCGCAGCAACTGGTCGACCATCGTGGTCTTGCCATGGTCCACGTGGGCGATGATGGCGATGTTGCGGATTTGTTGGGTCATGTCGTGGTCACTTCGTTCGTCTCTTGGATCGGGGTGTTGTCGGCCGATGCAATCATCGGAACCAGGAGGCCTTGCACCTCCACCGGGCTCAGCAGCCTGCTTGAGATCAGTTCGCCAGCGGTGATGTGGCCGCTGCCGAGAAAAGCCTTGGCCTGCGGGCCGTAGACGCGCACCCGCGGCGCGTCCGGCAGCGGCAGGCGGCGGCGCACACCGCTCAAAAACCGGCCCGCGCCTTCGTCGTCGAGGCGCACCACTGGCCAGTCGGCGATCAGGCAGTCGGCGTCGTGCAGCAGCGCGTCACGCTCGGCTTCGGTCATCGCCGCCAGCGTCTCCAGCGTCTGCGCACCGGTGAGCGACAGCGGCCCACTGCCCGTGCGCCGCAGTGCCACCAGATGGGCGCCACAACCGAGCGCGCGGCCGACGTCTTCGGCCAGTGTGCGGATGTAAGTGCCCTTGCTGCAACGCACGTCGATGGTCCAGGCGTCGTCGGTGCCATTGGCCAGACCGTGATGTTGCTGATCGACGATGTCAATGCGATGAATCGTCACCTGGCGCGCGTCGCGTTCGATCTCAATGCCGGCGCGCGCATATTCATACAGCGTTTGCCATCGCGCTTGAGCGCCGAATGCATCGGTGGCACCTGGTCGATGGGGCCGACAAACCCAGCGCAGGTACTTTCAAACTGCGCTCGCGTGATGCTCACCTCGGCACGCGGCACCACCTCGCCTTCGGCATCGCCGGTGGTGGTGGTGACGCCGAGCTGCAATGTGGCACGGTAAGTCTTGTCGGCATCGAGGCCGATCTGCGAAAACTTCGTCGCCGCGCCGAAGCACAGCGGCAACAGGCCAGTGGCCAGCGGGTCGAGGGTGCCGGTGTGGCCCGCTTTTTCAGCGCGGTAAAGGCGCTTGGCTTTCATCAACGCGTCGTTGCTTGACAGGCCCAGTGGCTTGTCGAGCAGCAGCACGCCGTGGACGGCGCGACGTTGTATTCGCTGACGAACCACAGCGCTCACTTCAATCTTCCTTGGCCCGCGACGCGTT
>JANPNF010000069.1:0-6944 GCA_031427315.1 Burkholderiales bacterium
GCTGCGCGAAGACCCGGACGCGATCCTGATCGGCGAAATGCGCGATCTGGAAACCATTCGCCTCGCACTCACCGCTGCCGAAACCGGCCACTTGGTGTTCGGCACGCTGCACACCTCAAGCGCCGCCAAGACGGTCGACCGAATCGTCGACGTGTTCCCGGCGGCCGAGAAAGAAATGGTGCGCGCGATGTTGTCCGAATCGCTGATCGGCGTGATTTCGCAGACGCTGTGCAAGACGAAAGACGGCAGTGGCCGTGTGGCCGCGCACGAAATCATGCTGGGCACCGCGGCCATTCGCAACCTGATCCGCGAGAGCAAAATCGCGCAGATGTATTCGGCGATCCAGACCGGTAGCAGCATGGGCATGCAAACGCTCGATCAAAACCTAGCCGACTTGGTGCGCCGCAATGTCGTGACACCCGCCGATGCCCGTGCCAAAGCGAAATTCCCGGAAAACTTCCCAGGATGAGTGCCGACCTTCCTGTCGCTACGCGCCTGTTTTTCTAAGGACCCACCATGGAACGTGACCAGGCCTCTAAGTTTGTCAACGACCTGCTGCGCCTGATGGTGTCGCGCAGTGGTTCGGACCTGTTCCTGACCTCCGACTTCCCGCCAGCCATCAAGGTCGATGGCAAGGTCACCAAGGTGTCGCCGCAGCCGCTGACCGGTCAGCACACGATGGCGCTGGCGCGCGCGGTGATGAACGACAAGCAGTCAGGCGAGTTCGAACGCACCAAGGAATGCAATTTCGCAATCTCGCCGCAAGGCATCGGCCGCTTTCGCGTCAACGCCTTTGTGCAGCAAGGCCACGTCGGGCTGGTGATGCGGACCATTCCGCAAACCCTGCCGACCATCGATGCGCTGAACCTGCCCAAGGTGCTCAAAGAAGTCGCGATGACCAAGCGTGGTTTGGTGATCTTCGTCGGCGCCACCGGCTCGGGCAAGAGCACCTCGCTGGCGGCGATGGTGGACTACCGCAACGAGAACTCGTTCGGCCACATCATCACGATCGAAGACCCGGTTGAATTCGTGCACCCGCACAAGAATTGCATCGTGACCCAGCGCGAGGTCGGCATCGACACCGAGGGCTGGGAAGCCGCACTGAAGAACACGCTGCGCCAGGCGCCCGACGTGATCTTGATGGGCGAGATCCGCGACCGCGAGACGATGGAGCACGCTGTCGCTTTCGCCGAAACCGGCCACCTCTGCATGGCCACCCTGCACGCCAACAGCGCCAACCAGGCGCTCGACCGCATCATCAACTTCTTCCCCGAAGAGCGGCGCGCGCAGCTGCTGATGGATTTGTCGCTGAACCTGAAGGGCTTGGTCTCGCAGCGCCTGCTGCCGCGCCAGGAAGGCAAGGGCCGGGTGGCTGCGGTCGAGGTCATGCTGAACTCGCCGCTGATTTCCGATTTGATCTTCAAGGGCGAAGTGGCCGAGATCAAGGAAATCATGAAGCGCTCGCGCGAGCAGGGCATGCAAACCTTCGATCAAAGCCTGTTCGATCTGTACGAAGCCCATTCGGTGACTTACGAAGACGCCATCCGCAACGCCGATTCGGTCAACGACCTGCGGCTGCAGATCAAGCTCAACAGCCAGCGCGCGCGCAACACCGATCTGGCGGCGGGCACCGAGCACATGACCATAGTCTGAGCCCCCAGTCGCTGCGCTCCTGCCCATAAGGGGCCGAGGCCGCGCGCAAGGGCCCGGAGGGCCTTGCGGCTGCCGAGGGCCAACGGGCCTGCCAGCCCGTTGGCGCCACCCATCGGCCCGGCGTAGCCGTTGCCTTGGGCGTTGCTTGATCGGGGCACTCGCTGTTTCCCTGTGGGCCGGAGGCATATCGAATGAACATGCGAACCTACGATCCGATCTCCCCGCAACGTGTTGCCTTCCTTGGGCTGGGCGTGATGGGCCACCCGATGGCGGGCCACCTGGCCCGGGCTGGGCACCAGGCCACCGTCTACAACCGCACGCGGGCCAAGGCCGATGCGTGGGTCGACGAGTACGGCGCCTTCAACGTGCTGGCCGCATCAACGCCGCGCGAAGCGGTGAGCGGCGCGGCGCTGGTGTTCGCCTGCGTCGGCAATGACGACGACATTCGCTCGGTGGTTCAAGGCGAGCACGGCGCGTTCGCCGGCATGGCACCCGGTGCGGTGTTCGTCGACCACACCACCACATCGGCCGCGGTGGCGCGTGAACTCAGTGCAGCAGCGCTACCGCTCGGCCTGCGCCTCATCGACGCCCCGGTGTCCGGCGGCAACCTCGGCGCGGTCAATGGAGCGCTCACGGTGATGTGCGGTGGCGATGCCGCGGCGTTCGCACGCGCGCAACCGGTCGCCGTGGCTTACGCGAAAGCGATGACCTTGCTCGGCGACAGCGGTGCCGGCCAGCTGGCGAAGATGGTGAACCAGATCGCGATCGCTGGGGTGGTGCAGGGCCTGGCCGAGGCGATCGCTTTCGGCGAGAAGGCCGGCCTCGACATGAACGCGGTGCTGGCCGTGATCGGCAAAGGCGCCGCAGAAAGCTGGCAGATGGACCAGCGCGGCCCGACGATGGTCGAGGGCCAATTCGACTTCGGCTTCGCCGTCGACTTGATGCGCAAAGACCTCGGGCTGGTGCTCGCCGAGGCGCGCCGCAATGGCGCCCGGCTGCCGGTCACCGCGCTGGTCGATCAGTTCTACGCCGACGTGCAGGCCGCCGGCGGGCACCGCTGGGACACCTCCAGCCTGATCACCCGCTTGCGCTGAAGCGCCTGGTGCCCCTGGTCGGTGAGGGCGGGAAGCTCAGCGCTCTGGGCGAGGCGCTGGCGGGGACTGGATTTGCATGTTGGCCAGCTCGGCCTCGGTGATCACCTCGAAGACGCGCACAACTTTGTTAACACCGCTGACGCCGCGGGCAATCTCGGTGGCGCGATTCGCCTCGCGCTCAGTAACGCGGCCCATCAGGTAGACCGTGCCGCGCTCGGTGACGACCTTCACCGACTGCGCGAAGATGTCTTTTGAATCGATCAACGAGGCCTTGACCTTGCCGGTGATGACGGCGTCGGTGCCCTGGGTATTGGTCGGGTTGGCGCTGACGACCGTTACTTCGTTGACGATCGAGCGCACGTTGTCGACTCCTGAGACAGCCCGGGCGACGACCGCCTTGTCGGCCGTGCCGCTGACCTCACCGGTCAGCAGTACCAACCGGTTGTAGCTGACGGCGCTGACGCGGGCGCGCTCGCCCAATTCCACACGCAGGCGGTTCGACGCCTTCAATTCAATCGCTTCGTCTTCGAGCTGAATGCCCGAAGTGCGCCGGTCGGTGTAGACCACGGTGCCGCCCACCATGGCGCCGCCCACCAGCAGCGGGATGCAGCCGGTCAGGCTGGTCGAGACAGTGGCCGCAGCCAGCGTGGCCGCAGCCAGCTTACAGATTCGATTCACTCTTGTTCTCCGAGTAACTGTTGGTCCACCGCATCGCACAGGCAGTGCAACGCCAGGCCATGGATTTCCTGGATGCGCGCGGTGCGATCGTGGGGCACGCAGATGTGCACGTCCGTGTCCATCAGTAACGCGCCGAGCTTGCCGCCACTGCGGCCGGTCAGCGCGACCACGGTCATGTCTTTCGCGTGGGCGGCCTGCACCGCAGCCACCACATTCGCCGAATTGCCGCTGGTGCTGATGGCGATCAACACATCACCCGGCGTGCCCAACGCCTGCACCTGCTTCGAAAAGATCGAATTGAAGTCGTAGTCGTTGCCGATGGCGGTGAGGATGGCGGTGTCGGTGGTCAATGCCAAAGCTGCCAAACCCGGCCGTTCGCGCTCGAAGCGGCCCACGAACTCGGCCGCGAAGTGCTGGGCATCGCTGGCCGAGCCCCCGTTACCGCACACCATCAGCTTGCCGCCAGCGGTGATGCAACCCATCACCGCGTCGACTGCCTCGGCGATCGGCTTGCTGAGCACGTCAGCTGCCGCGTACATCAGGTCGGCACTGTCAAAAAACTGCTGCTGGATGCGTTGTTCAATCATGGCGATCGATGATAGACGCCGATGTGATGCACAGGTTCCGCGCGCTGCTGGTGCGCAGTCCTCAGCTCAGCTGGCATCGAAGGCGGCCTGCAGCCAATCAATGTGTTCGCCTTCAATCGCAACGACATCGAAACGACAGGCTGGCGGCGTGGCGTGGCCGCGCAAGAAGCACCGTGCCGCATACACCAGGCTGCGCTGCTTGGAGGCGCCCACCGTTGCGGCGGCGCCGCCGAAGCCTGCAGTCTTGCGTGCCTTGACCTCCACAAACACTAGCGTGCCATCGCGGTCGCGCATCACCAGGTCAATCTCGCCGCCGCGTGCGCTGGGCCCGGCAGCCACTCGATAATTGCGTTCTACGAGCGTGAGCCCGTGGGCCTGCAAATGCGCCAGTGCGCGTGCTTCGCCGCCATCTCCGAGTGCCTTTGTCGTGACCACCCCCACCCCTTCCCTGTTGCTTCAAGCCGCGGCCGCCGCCGCTGGCAGCCAGCAGTATCCCGCCGCTGCGCTGTATGTGGTGGCCACACCCATCGGCAACCTGGCCGACCTGACGCTGCGGGCGATCCATGTGCTGTCACTCGCCGATGCGGTGGCCTGCGAAGACACCCGCCACACTGCGCCGCTGCTGCGCCACCTGGGCCTCGACAAACCCTTGCTGGCGGTGCACCAGCACAACGAGCAATCATCGGCGGGCGATGTGATCACCCGGCTGGCGCGCGGCGAGCGCGTCGCCTATGTCAGCGACGCCGGCACGCCAGCGATCAGCGATCCGGGCGCCGCGCTGGTGGCGGCAGTTGCGGCCTCAGGGCGCACGGTGGTGGCGATTCCTGGCGCCAGCAGCGCCGTCACCGCCGTCAGCGTGGCGGGCGATACGGTGGGCAGCGGATTTCGCTTCATCGGCTTTCTGCCACCCAAGGGCAACGAGCGTTCCCTCGCGCTGAAGGCGCTGGCCACAGCCGATGAGACCCAGGTGCTGTTCGAAGCGCCGCACCGCATCGAATCGCTGGCACAGGGGCTGGCCGAAGCCTGTGGCGCGCGCGCCGTCACCCTGTGCCGCGAGCTGACCAAGCAGTTCGAGACGGTGGCCACGCTGCCGGCCTCGGCGCTGCCCAGTTGGTTGGCGGCCGACGCGAACCGCCTGCGCGGCGAATTCGTGCTGGTGCTGCATGCCGTCGCCCCCACCGCCGCGGTCGACGCCACAGCGCGCCACGATGTGGTGCTGCAGACCTTGCTGGCCGAGTTGCCGCTGAAGCAGGCGGTGTCGCTCGCCGCGACACTGACCGGCGCGCCCCGCAATGCGCTGTATGCGCGGGCGCTGGCGCTAAAGGACGAACCCGCTACAGACCCCTGAATCCACCGACGGGTAAGCCACTTCTACAATGAAATTTAGGCTTTGAAAGTGCACCCATGATTTCGCGCGAACCCACCATCGAACGTCTGGCGGTTGCCCAGCAACTGTTGATCGAGCCGTTCGGCCTGACCGAGGCTTCACTGTCGCGGGCCTTGCAGGCGATCGCCACGCACCGCATCGACGATGCCGACCTGTACTTTCAGTACACCCGCAGCGAGGGCTGGAGCCTGGAAGAGGGCATCGTCAAGAGCGGCAGCTTCGGCATTGATCAGGGCGTGGGCGTGCGCGCCGTCGCTGGCGAGAAAACCGCGTTCGCCTATTCCGACGACATCTCCGAAGCTGCGCTGATGGACGCCGCGCAGACAGTGCGCACGATCGCCGCTGCCGGCCAGAGCCGCCGCGTCAAGATCAACACCGCGCGCAAGGTGGCCGGCAGCCGGGTGCTGTATGCGCCGATGGACCCGATCGCCTCGCTGGACAGCACGCAGAAGGTGGCGCTGCTGGAACGGGTGGAGAAGATGGCGCGGGCAAAAGACCCGCGCATCAAGCAGGTGATGGCCAGCCTGGCCGGCGAGTACGACGTGGTGCTGGTCGCACGCGTCGACGGCACACGGGCGGCCGATGTGCGCCCGCTGGTGCGGCTGAGCGTGACGGTGATTGCGGAGCAGACCATCAAGGGCGTGGTGCGCCGCGAGAGTGGCAGCAGCGGTGGCGGTGGCCGCTTCGGTTACGGCTATTTCGACGACGGCCTGCTGGCAAGCTACGTCAACGACGCGGTCAACGCGGCGCTGACCAACTTGTCGTCACGCCCGGCGAAGGCCGGCGAAATGAGCGTGGTGCTCGGCTCCGGCTGGCCCGGCGTGCTGCTGCACGAAGCGATCGGCCACGGCCTGGAGGGCGACTTCAACCGCAAGGGGTCGAGCGCCTTCAGCGGCCTTATCGGCCAGCGCGTGGCGGCCAAGGGCGTGACCGTGCTTGACGACGGCACGCTGCCCGACCGGCGCGGCTCGCTCAACGTCGACGACGAAGGCAACGCCAGCCAGCGCAACGTGCTGATCGAAGACGGCATCCTGAAGGGCTACATACAGGACGCGATGAACGCGCGGCTGATGGGCGTCAAGCCCACCGGCAACGGCCGCCGCGAAAGCTATGCGGCGGTGCCGATGCCGCGCATGACCAACACCTACATGCTGTCGGGCGACAAGACGAAAGAGGAAATCATTGCTGGCTTGAAGCGCGGCCTGTATGCCTCGAACTTCGGCGGCGGCCAGGTCGACATCACCAGCGGCAAGTTCGTGTTCTCGGCCAGCGAAGCGTTCTGGGTCGAGAACGGCAAGATCCAGTACCCGGTGAAGGGCGCCACCATCATCGGCAACGGTCCCGACGCCTTGACCCGCGTCAGCATGATCGGCAACGACATGAAGCTCGACAGTGGCGTCGGCACCTGCGGCAAGGAAGGCCAGAGCGTGCCGGTGGGCGTGGGTCAACCCACCTTGCGCCTCGACGGGCTGACCGTCGGCGGCACGGCCTGACGCGGGCCCTCAACCCTCTCCGATCGACCTGTACCCTGGAACCTCACATGCC
>JANPNF010000070.1:0-6175 GCA_031427315.1 Burkholderiales bacterium
CAAAGTCAACGACGAGGGGCGCATCAATAGCCGGGCGGGCGTCACACTTTCGGCAAAGGTTGGCAGCTACTACCTTCGCTTTATGCATCTAGACCGCGTGCAAGCCGCCTACCAGATGGCCACGCCAGACCAGGACGGCAACTTCGCCAAGACTGCCGAGCGCGCCAGGGCCGCCGGCATCGAAGCTGCACCACCCTTTACAACGGATGCGGTGGCAATGTCAGGTGGGACCGGCGCAGGTGCTGCGCCGCATCCCCATCTGCATGTGGAGTTGTACGCTCGAAACAATCCTCTGTGCAAGCCCGACCAGCTGTCTGGCGGCTGCCTCAAGGGCATGAGCGCGGAAGACCCGTTCCCGCACATGGTCGCCGAGTTCAGCCTCAAGGCGGATGGCTTGACAACGCTACCTGTCAACCCAGATGTGCGTCCTCAGTATGGGTACACCTTTTCGGCAGCAGCTTCAGATGCAAGTGGCGTTGTTGTACGGTCCGAAGTCAAGTACAAAGGAGGCCATGCGTTGGAGAACAATGGTGTTGCAACGCCGTATGGCCCATTGCAGCCCGGGTTTGGCTACGACCCGACAAGAAAGCTTTGCCTCACCGTCTCCGTCGACAGGTTGCTGGGCTGGCCGGGTGCGGACAACATTGATTTTTTCCGGAACACTGCGAACCTTTCCGCCGGACAGCAGATTGATCGAAGCTGCGTGTCGTGGCAGACGCAGCCCTCCAATGCGGCCACTTCCAATGCAAACGCTCCCAGCGTCGATGTGTCCGCTCAATTCACTGTAGACCCGACGGTGGCTGTCCAGAACGACCCCCTGTCAGGCATCTTGACGGCGTCACTCGCAAGCAACAAGGTTAGGCTTGTGGCCGCCAGCACATCATTCGACGCTATCGCCAACCAGACCGCGCAATACCTCACCGTAGGCACGGCGATGGCCAGCTTCTCGCCACTGGCGCCTCTAGGCGGCACGGCGGACTTCGCCTACAGCTATTCCGGCGGGTTGCCTGCAGGCTTGTCAATGAGCAGTTCCTCAGGAGCGGTCACCGGGACACCGACCACACCTTACGCGACTGCCAACACTGTGTTTTCAGTGCAGGACAAGACTGGCGCAGTGGCGCCGACGACTAGCACGGTGAGCTTTACGGTCAGCTGCGTCGATGCTAGCAACACACCTTGGCCGCCAACTGGACCGAATGCAAAGATCCGATGGAAGCCCTGCGCGACATTGACGCGTGGTGGCGCACTCGTGCCCGTATCAGGTCTCGTTGATATCTATTACGCGAATACGACCGATGCTTCTGTCCAACTGACGGATGACGGAATCATCAGCGGTGGAGGCGAGTACTTCGTCGCAGGGAACGGCAACTCGTGGAGAGGGTGCCTGATTGGCGACTTGGTTTGCACGGGCTACCCGAGCTGGACCAGTATCACAGTCGGCGTTCCGGCCAACTACGTTGGCAATACGGTTAGTCCGCCGCTCCTGTTCCTTATGCTGCAGGGCGGGGGATGGACGGGTGTTGCCGGGACTCTGCGCGTTGTGGGGCCGTGATTGATATCGGACTTGGCCACGGTTCCATTGGCGTGGGCTGGCATTGTCGTGTTGGCGAGGTCGGTAGACGTCGCTGGAGACATCCTCGAACTTGTCCACGATAGCTTTCTTTGTCAGCAGGCACCGATCCGTTTTCTTCGCCGCCGCCTTGCGGATCGCCGCCTTCTGCCCTGACGCCCGAAAGGCCGCCGCCTTCTTCAGGTTCGCCAATATCTGATGCCGATCAATATTCACCTCGCCTCGACATTCGACTGCCGATGCGCGAGCTTTGCAGCTCTATCGCCACGGGGAGAGATGGGTTTTCGGAACCCCTTACGCAAAGGTACTCAACTGACCATAGGCCGCGCTGGCGAAAGGGTACGGTCGTGCACTGGCTGTCACGAGAGCATTTGTCGTGCGACGTAGCGACGGACTGACCCAACGAGAGCTTGGATGAGTGATCCTAGATTCCTCAGTTAGCCGCTTGGCAAGGCACGTGGTATCGGCGTGATTTCGGGTTGCGCGGCCAGTATTCGCGCCACGATGAATCGCACCATCACGACCCATCTCTGCGAGTTCACCAACTGCGGCGCGGCTGCCGAAATATGCCGAATGCCGCTGCGGACATTGGCCACGAGTTGCTTGATCTGCGCCACCGACTCATGCATCACCGTCAACAAGATCTTGCTCTGACCAGCGTGACTGGTCATCCTGCCAACCGCGCTCAGCAGCTTGGGACGACTCGTGATGGCCTCCATTCGGTTCTTCGGATTTGCAAGCCGCACGTACCAGCTCCACCAGTTGTAGATCAGCGCCACGGCACGTGCGCTCAGCGCACAACGTTCGATGTCTTGCGTGCTGTAGCCGCCCCAGCCCCACTGATTCTTGATTTCATCGAAGCCGTTCTCGCAGTCAGCACGGTCGCGATAGAGCTGCCCCATGTTCTCCAGCCTGTAAGGCGTGTCACTGGGGCGCGACAATCATCTTGGCCGGCGCATCCTGATTGACGCCATCCACTCGACCAAGAATCGTTCGACACGCGACTTGAAGGGCATGGCGGCGGCGCTCATGACGCACTCCCAGGCCACGGCAGCGCCACTGCCGTGGTGATCTCCGGAAGTGGGATCACCAGTGCGCGCCGAAGCCGAAACTATGTCCAGTTCGGCGAGTGAGCATCCCGCCGTATGCCGCGCCCATGCTGCCTCCGCGCCGTCAGCGCCGAGTTACCTGTGCATAGTCGGGACATGTGCATAGGGGTCGCAGGCCGGCGTTCGCGCCATCCCACGCCGTCCTTCGGCTCCAGCCTTCATAGCGCCGCGGACCTGCCCGTGAGCCGCAGCTGTTTTAACGACCTATCCCCAGGGCCACCGCGGCCTGGTCACAGCGTCAGCCTGAAACCCTCCACCACCGCCGCCGGGGCGGTTACCGAGCCGAGCTGCCGGCCGCCATAGGTGCCGCTGTCAGGGATCAACTCGGCCGCGTCGGTGAGCGCTTCCAGGCCGCTGCCGAGCATGCGCAAGGCATCGTCGTCGAAGCGCATCACGTTCACCGGCGCGACCAGTTCGCCGTGCTCAACCCAGAAGCAGGCGTAGCGTGTCATGCCCGTGATGCGGCCAGCCTGGCGGTCGCTGTAGTTCAGGTAGTGCAGGTTGCTGACATACAGCCCCGTGTCCAGCGCGCGCAGCAACTCGGTCTGGGGCAGCGTGCCCGCGGCCAGGTGCAGCGCGCTGGGCGATTCGCTGGCGTCGGCGCCATTGGCCACCACGCCGAACTCGGCTGCCGCGCGCGACGAATTCAAGCTGCCTCCCTCGGCTGGCAGCCGGCCCGCTTCGACCAGCGCAACGCGGCCCGGCCGGGCAAAGCCCTCGGCGCTGAAGGCCGGCGCCGTGCCCTGGGCCAGGTCATCGCCGAGGTGTACCTGCTCGGCCATCTGCGCTTCGCCGCGCACCAGGCGCATCAGAGCGCTCACGCCATGGCGGCGTGCACGCAGCGAGAAGCCGCTCCAACCCAGGATGCCCACCAGGTCCCCCATCGCCGAGGGCGAAAACGCGGTGCGGTAGGCGCCGGGCTGCAGCGTGCGCGCGGGGCGTGCCAGCATCGGCACCCGTGCGGCGGCCGCGTGCACCTTGGCGGCAAATGCCTCTTCCTGCCAGTGGATGCCGGCGTAGCCGGTCTTCACGGCCTTGTCGGCTTGCAGGTAGTGGCACCACTCAAACTGGAAGCTGTCCACTCGGTGCCAGTGCCGGCTGCCAAGGCTGTCGGCAAAGGCATGCACCACCGGGCCCCCGGCATAGAAGCCCACCAGGTCCTGCTTGAGCTGCTCGCCGGCCAGCCCGTGCACCTGACGGATCAACGCACCGACATCGGGCAGAACGCCGCGTTCGTCGCGCTGGCTGTGGGTGGGGGCGTCGGGGCGGCGCAGCCAGGGGTCGTCGGGTATCAGGCCGAGCTGGTCGGCCAGCAGGCGGCGCTCGGCCAGCAGGCGCTGCGCATCCAGCGCCATCTCGCCACACAGCGTCTAGGTGCTCTCGGCGCGTGGCTGGCCGCGTTCCACAGCCAGCGTCGCGTAGGCCTGCTGCACGGCAGTGGCCTGGCGCAACTTGGCCTCGTTGAAGCGCAGAAAGTCGCTGGCCTCGGCCTTCAGGTACAGGCTGCTGCGCTCGATGGCCACATCGGGCTGCAGCACGGCCTGGGCCAAGGCCTCGAACTGGGCCTGCTCGGCATACAAGTCGTTGCCGCCCTCTATGCCGCTCATGCCGCACCCCCGAACACATCGATGTCGCTGAACTTGCAGGCCGGCGCGGCATGGCCCACGCGGATCACCTGCGAGGGCTCGCCCTTGCCGCAGAAGGGCGTGCCCATCACCTCCAAGGTGTCGGCATCGCCCACCATCGCCAGCGAGCGCCAGAACGTGGCGCTGATGCCCCGGTAGTTGGGGTTGCGCACCACCTCGGCCAGTTGGCCGTTGCGCACCATGCGGCCGTACTCGCAGCCAAACTGGAACTTGTTGCGCGAGTCGTCGATGCTCCACGAGCAGTTGGTGTGCAGCACCAGGCCGAGCTCGATGCTGCCGATCATCTGAGCCAGCGTGCTGCTGCCGGGCTCGACGTTGAGGTTGCTCATGCGGTCGATCGGCGCGCGGTTCCAGCTGGCCGATCGGGTGGTGGCTACCGCGCCAATGTCCATGCCGCGGGCCTTGGCCCTGGCCTGCGACAGGCTGCCACCCAGCGGCCGCTTCAGGATGCCGCGTTCGATCAGCAGTGCACGCTCGGCCGGCGCGCCTTCGTCGTCGAACGCAAAGCCTGCGAATTCATGCGGCCGGGTCGGGTCGTAGCTCACGTTGAGCAGCTCGCTGCCGTAGCGGTAGTGCCCGAACATGTCCATGGTGACGAAGCTGGTGCCGGCAAAGTTGCGCTCGTCACCCAGAATGCGATCGAGCTCCAGCGGGTGGCCGATGCTTTCGTGGATCTGCAGCATCATCTGGTCGGGCATCAGCACCACGTCGAAGCGGCCCGACGGGCACACCGGTGCGGCCACTAGTTCAAGCACTTCGCGCGCCACGCGCGGGCCGGCGTCGGTGAGAAAGCCCGACCGGTCCAGCACCTCCAGCCCGCCCTGCTGGCAAAAGCCGTTGTACTGGCCGGCGCTGGAACGGACCTGGGTCACGCCCTTGTCGTGCGCCGTAATCTCCAACGCGGGGGTCAAGAATTCCCACTGCTGGTCGGTGTCTCCGCCCTCGCTGCTGATCTGGCGCTGCAGCGTTCGCACGCTCCACAGCGTGGCGTGGCGGTTGACGATGCGCGCGTCGTCACCGGCGGCGGCGCAAACCGCGCTTAGCCAGCCCAGCTTGTCGGGCAGGGTGGCAGCGCTGGCGCTGCGCTGCACGGTGCTGGCATAGCGGCCCGTCGCGCTGGGCCGGGGGACGTCGGCGTAGTCGATCACCGTGTGTCCGGCGCTGGCGCGCGCCAGCGCATGGGCGCGCGAAAACGCCGCGGCCAGGCCCGCGGCCGAACCGTCGGACGTGGCGGCGTAACCCAGGCCGCCATCCACCACGGTGACCATCACGCCACTGTCGTGGCTGCGCCGCGGCGCCTCGGCCACGCCCTGGCGCACGCTCAATTGTTCCGAGGTTTCTTCCACACCACGCACCGACCAGTGGCTGGCGGTGTCGGGCAATCGGCCCGCTGCTTGGCGGGCGAGGTGATCCAGGGTGTCCAGCATGTTTGCTCCAGGCAAGTGGGCCGCCGGTCTTGCGAACCGGCGAGCGATTTTGCCCTGAGGCCGACCTGCCATCCGCGCTTGGGGGTGGGCAACGCGCCTGCCGCTTGGAGGGACGGCGTTTTCGCGGAACAGGCCCGGGCTTGCTGGAGTGGCGCTGGTGCGAACGGCAGCTTCGCGGCGGCCAATTCAGTGCACTGAGTGTTGCTGAAGGGTCGCTATGCAGAGCTCTCCAGCGACCCCTATGCACAGGTTGCAACTATGTGCAGATGCGAATCGTCGTCGCACAAATCCTCCTGGTCAGAAGGCCGTAAGCGTGGCTTCAAGGCCCTCTTGTCTATCGGCGACCAGGTGAGCACGATCAGCTAATCAAGCGCGCCTGCGATGGTGTGCATCAAGGGCCGGTAATGCACATCATGGACAAGC
>JANPNF010000071.1:0-4640 GCA_031427315.1 Burkholderiales bacterium
ACCGGCGTTCATCGCGATGTTGCCGCCGATGCAGCTGGCTTCGGCCGAGGTCGGGTCCACCGCGAACACGAAGCCGCCGCGCTCGGCCGCATCGGCCACGCGCTGGGTGACGACGCCGGCTTCGCTCCACACCGTGGCCACCGGCTGCTCGACACCGGGCAGCTGGCGCATCTCGACCTCGCTCATCGCTTCGAGCTTCTCGGTGTTGATGACCGCGCTGTTCCAGGTCAGCGGGATCGCGCCTCCGGTGTAGCCGGTGCCGCCGCCGCGCGGGATGATGGTCAGGCCCAACTCGACGCAGCCCTTGACCAGCGCGGCCATCTCGGCCTCGGTGTCGGGCGTCAGCACGACGAACGGGTACTCCACACGCCAGTCGGTGGCGTCGGTAACGTGCGATACCCGCGACAGCGCATCGAACTTGACGTTGTCGGCGGCCGTGCAGCGACGCAGCGCCTTGGTGGTCCGGCGGCGCAAGCGGGCGACTTCGTCGAACTGGTCGGCAAAGCGCTGTACGGCAGCCTTCGCGCTGGTCAGCAGCTCGTTGACTTCACTGTGGTGCGCACCGTCGCTGGGCTTGGCGCGCGCCTCCACCTCGCTGAGCCGGTGGTGCAGCGCATCGATCAGCAGCTGGCGGCGCTTTGGGTTATCAAGCAAATCATCTTGCAGATAGGGGTTGCGCTGCACCACCCAGATGTCGCCCAGCACCTCGTAGAGCATGCGTGCCGAGCGGCCGGTCTGGCGCTCGCCGCGCAGCCGGCCCAGCAATTCCCAAGCCCGTGCGCCGAGCAGCCGCAACACGATCTCGCGGTCGGAGAACGAGGTGTAGTTGTACGGAATCTCGCGCAGGCGGGGCGAGCCGGTTTCGACGCGGCTCGCAAACACCAGTTCGGTCAAGCTCGTGGGTGCGTTCATGGATGAGGCGACGGGCGAGGGGCGCCGCCCGAATGGGCGAGACATGCCCCAGCGCAGACGCGTTGAGAGAATGCGTGATTGTCGTTGGTCACCGGGGAGAAACCACAGTGTGGGGGCTCGATCGCATGGCGAACCCGTCTATCGTTGCTGCGCAGGCGCACCCGGCCGCCGTCACGACGACCCTCAAACCGATGAACCCCAACCTGCCGAGCTTTGCTGTGCTTGCCCCGAACAGCCCCTGGCGGGCCTGCCAGTGGCTGGCCCATCGGGGTGGCGGAACGCTGGCGCCTGAGAACACGTTGGCGGCGTTTCACCTTGGCCAGCGCCACGGCTGCAAGGCGTTCGAGTGCGACGTGAAGCTCAGCGCCGACGGCGTGGCCTTCCTGATGCACGACACGACGCTAGACCGCACGACCGACGGCAGCGGCGTGGGCGGCGACCTGGCCTGGGCCGAACTCGCCGCGCTGGATGCCGGCAGTTGGCACAGCACCGCTTTCGCTGGAGAGCCGATTCCGACGCTGCAAACCATCGCGCAGTTCTGCATCGCCACCGGCTCGCTGCTGAACATCGAGATCAAGCCGACGTCGGGCACCGAGGTGTTGACCGGGCAACGCGTCGCCGCCGAGGCGGCGCGGTTGTGGCGGGGACAGGCGAGCTTGCCGCTGCTCAGTTCGTTTTCGGTGCAGGCATTGGCTGCAGCCCGCGACTCCTCACCGGGCCTGCTGCGCGCGCTGTTGCTCGACGCACTCGCACCGGGTTGGTTCGACAAGGCACAAGCACTGGGCTGCATTGCGGTGGTCACGGACTTCGCGCTGGTCGATGCCGGGTGGGTCGAGCGACTGCACGCAGCGGGCCTGTTGGCAATGGCCTACACCGTCAACGATGCGCAGGCGGCCGAGCGGCTGTTCGGCTGGGGCGTGGACGCGCTGTTCACCGACGCGGTGGACACGCTGACATCACGCTGAGTGACCCTCGCTGCGACCCGCCCGTCAACTGCGGTAGTCGGCGTTGATCTTCACGTAGTCGTAGCTCAGGTCGCAGGTCCACACCGTGGTGGTGGCCGCACCGCGATGCAGGTTCACCCGCACCGTGATCTCGCTTTGCTTCATCACCCGCTGGCCGTCTTCCTCGCGGTACGCCCGGTGGCGCCCACCGCGCGAGACCACCTGCACGTCGTCGAGGTGCAAATCGATCAGCGTCTGGTCGAGGTCGGCGATGCCGGCGTAGCCGACCGCGGCCAGGATGCGCCCCAGGTTCGGGTCGCTCGCGAAAAACGCCGTTTTAACCAACGGCGAATGGGCAATCGCATACGCCGCCAGCTGGCATTCGGCTTCGGTGGCACCGCCGTCGACCTGCACCGTGATGAATTTGGTTGCGCCTTCGCCGTCGCGCACGATCGCCTGCGCCAGCGTCGTCGCCACCGAAATCACTGCCTCTCGCAACGCCGCGCCATCGCCGCTGTCGAAGTGCGTGATGGGCGCGTGGCCCGCTTGCTGCGTCGCGATCAGCACGAAGGAATCGTTGGTCGAGGTGTCGCCGTCGATCGTGACGCGGTTGAAGGAGCGGTCAGCCGCGTCACGAATCAAGGTGTCGAGCAGGCCAGGCGCCAACACCGCATCGGTGGCGATGAAGCCGAGCATCGTCGCCATGTTCGGGCGGATCATGCCCGCGCCCTTGCTGATGCCGGTGACGGTGACGGTCTTGCCGCCGATTAGCACCTGCAGTGAGGCCGCTTTCGGCAGCGTGTCGGTGGTCATGATGGCTTCGGCCGCTTGAGCCCAGTGGCTGGCGTCGAGGTCGGCCAATGCGGCGGGCAGGCCCGCTTCGATGCGGTCGTTGGGCAGCGTTTCCATGATCACGCCGGTGGAGAACGGCAGTACCTGGTCGGGTTGGATGCCCAGGTGTGCGGCCAATGCCACACAGGTCGAGCGTGCCCGCACCAGGCCGTCGGCGCCGGTGCCGGCGTTCGCATTGCCGGTGTTGACCAGCAGCGCGCGGATGCCCGGCGTTGCACCGCGGTCGATCGCCAGGTGTTGCCGACACAACTGCACCGGCGCCGCGCAGAAACGGTTGCGGGTGAACACGCCCGCCACCTGCGAGCCTTCGGCCAGCGTGACGACCAGCAGATCGCGCCGGTTGGCCTTGCGCACGCCAGCCATCGCAATGCCGAGCTGCACGCCGGGCACAGGCTTCAGGTCAGCTGGATTCGGGGCTTGCAGATTGACGGACATCGCGGGTTCCTCAGGGTGACACCGAGCCAGTCTGCGCCGTACTCAAACCAACTTGCCGTGGCAGACCTTGTACTTCTTGCCGCTGCCGCAAGGGCAGGGGTCGTTGCGGCCGACACGCGGCAGGTCGGTTGCCAAGGCCTGGGCACGTTGTGACATCTCGGCCGCGACCCGCTCCGCCGGGTCGGCACCCAGCGCCGGCTCCGACGACACGCTGCCGTCTTCATTCGAGTGGGTGTAAGTCACGTTGGCGATGCGCTCGGCACGCTGCTCGATCTCCTCGGCGGCCTGCGCCACTTCTTCGGCCGAGCGAATGCGCACCGTCATCAGCGTGCGCGTCACGTCCATCTTGATCACATCGAGCAACTGGCTGAACAGCTCGAAGGCCTCGCGCTTGTATTCCTGTTTAGGATTCTTCTGCGCATAGCCACGCAGGTGGATGCCCTGGCGCAGGTAGTCGAGCGCGGCCAGGTGTTCGCGCCAGTGCAGGTCGATCGACTGCAAAAAGATCATGCGCATGAAGGGCTGGAACTGCTCCGAACCGACCAGCTCGACCTTGGCGTTGAACAGTTCATCGGCCGCCTTCGCAACGCGCTCGACCAAATCTTCGTCAGTGATCGAATCGCTGGCCTCGACCTCGGCCTTCAGCGGCAATTCGAGCTGCCATTCTTCGCGCAGCACCTTTTGCAGGCCGTCGAGATCCCACTGCTCTTCCAGGCTCTCGGCCGGCGCATAGGTGCGCACCACGTCGGCCATCGTGCTGCGGCGCAGGCTGGTGATCTGCGCAATCAGGCTGTGCGACTCGAGGATCTCATTGCGCTGCTGGTAGATGACCTTGCGCTGGTCGTTGGCAACGTCGTCGTATTCAAGCAGCTGCTTGCGCACATCGAAGTTGCGCGCCTCGACCTTGCGCTGCGCGCCTTCGATGCTGCGGCTGACGATGCCGGCTTCGATGGCCTCGCCGTCGGGCATCTTCAGCCGCTCCATGATGGACTTGACGCGTTCGCCCGCAAAGATGCGCATCAGCGAATCGTCGAGCGACAAATAAAACCGCGAGGAGCCCGGATCGCCCTGGCGACCGGAGCGGCCGCGCAATTGGTTGTCGATGCGGCGCGACTCGTGGCGTTCGGTCGCGATGATGCGCAGGCCGCCTTCGGTTTTCACGCGGTCGTGCAAGCCCTGCCATTCACCACTGAGCTGCTGTGCACGCGCTTGCAGATCGGCTTCATTGATGGCGGCGTCAGCCTGGATCGCCTTGATCTGGTTTTCGACATTGCCGCCCAGCACGATGTCGGTGCCGCGACCGGCCATGTTGGTGGCGATCGTGATCACACCGGGCCGGCCGGCCTGCGCGACGATCTCGGCTTCCCGGGCGTGCTGTTTGGCATTGAGCACGTTGTGCGGCAGCTTCGCCGTGTTCAGCAGGCCGGAGATCAGCTCGGAGTTCTCGATCGAGGTGGTGCCGACCAGCACTGGCTGGCCGCGTTCGTGGCATTCGCG
>JANPNF010000072.1:0-4262 GCA_031427315.1 Burkholderiales bacterium
CGTTCTGGGTCGTGCCGAGCTGGCACGAGGCGCCGCCGGAAGCGCTGATGGTGATTCGGCTCGACCCCGGCATGGCGTTCGGCACCGGCACCCACCCGACCACGCGGATGTGCCTGCGCTGGATCGCGAACCAGGCGCCCGAACGCGCGGCGCACTGGTCGCGTGTGCTCGACTACGGCTGTGGCTCGGGCATTCTGGCGATCGGCGCGGCGCTACATGGTGCGGTGGGCGTGGACGCGGTGGACATCGATCCGGCCGCGGTGCAAGCCACCGAAGACAACGCAGCAGCTAATGGCGTCACGCTGCGCGCTGGCCTGCCCGAACTCGCCCGCGGCGCCTATCCGCTGGTGCTGGCTAACATCCTGGCCACGCCGCTGAAGTTGCTGGCGCCACTGCTGTGCGGCCATGTGCAAGCCGGTGGCGATCTGGTGCTGGCCGGCATCCTCCTGCGACAGGCCGACGAGCTGGTCGAGGCGTATGCGCCGTGGCTGACGCTTGCCGTCAGCGACGCGGAAGACGGCTGGATCTTGATGACCGCGCAGCGGCCGGGCTGAGGCCGCTGTCCGCCGTCTGCGTGGCATCATTCCGCGATGAATCTGGCCACCCGTTGCTCCGCTTGCGGCACCATGTTCCGGGTGGTGCAAGACCAGTTGAAGGTGTCCGACGGCTGGGTGCGCTGCGGCCGCTGCCAGACGGTGTTCAACGCGCAGGAAAGCCTGTTCGACCTCGAACACGACACCCCACCGCCGTGGCAGGTGCCACCCGAGACGGCCGATGCTGGCCCTGTCTCGGAGGCCGCTGACAACGAGCTCGCAGCTACTGCATCGGTTGCCCCCGAGGGTGCCGACGAGGCGCTCGCCCAGGAGACGCACGATGCTGAGCCCCAGCCCTGGTCAGAGATCGACCCTCCAATGCCAGAGTCGGAGCCGGAGTCGTTCGCCGAGCCTGCCGCGCATCAGACCGATGCTCATGACGATGCGACCACCGGTGGCGAGCAGGTGTTGGAGGCCAACGCACCGGGCGAGGCCGTGGCGGCGTCCGCGCTCGACGACCCGCACCGCGATGTCACCCCCGGATTCCTGCAGCAAGCCCAGCGCAGCGAGCGCTGGCAGCAGGCCCCGATGCGCCGGATGCTGTGGACTGCAGTCGCCGTGTCGACACTGCTGCTCGGGGCGCAAGTGACCCATCACTTCCGGCAGGTCATTGCGGCCCAGCATCCGGCTTCACTGCCGTGGCTGCAGCGCTTTTGTGCGGTTGCGAGTTGCCGCATCGACACGCTGAAGCGCATCGCCGATGTGAGCATCGAGAACACGGCCCTGACGCAGGGCCAGGGCCCGGCACCAGCACCAGCACCGGCGCCCGAGGAGGCCGTGTCGGCGCCTGACACCGACGGGCATGTGTTGCGCCTGGCCCTGACCTTGCGCAACCGGGGTGAGTGGGCCATTGCCATGCCATCGGTCGACTTGAGCCTGACCGGCTCCGATGGCGAACTGGTCGCGCGGCGATCGCTGTCACCAGTCGACTTCGGCGTTGGCGACGCGCGGCTGGCCCCCGGACAGGACACGCCGTTGTCGCTGCAGTTTCGGGTGGCCGGGGGTCGCGTCAGCGGCTACACCGTCGAAGTGTTCTACCCCTGACTAGGCGGCGTGTCGTGCGTCTTGCTTTGCGTTTTTCTTTGCGTCTTGCTGGGCGTCTTGTGTTGCAGCTTTCCTCGTGGCGCCGATCGCGCTATTCCTACACCGATCCCCTGGAGCATCCATGCCTGCCTTGATCTGCGGCTCTCTCGCCTTCGACACCATCACCACCTTCCCGGGCCGCTTCGCGGATCAAATCCTGCCTGAGCAGGTGCACATCCTGAATGTGTCCTTCCTTGTGCCGACGCTGCGCCGCGAGTTTGGCGGTTGCGCAGGCAACATTGCCTACACGCTGAGCAAACTGGGTGGCGAGCCTCTGGTGTTGGCGGCACTCGGCGACGACGGCGGCGACTACCTGCAGCGTCTGCAGTCCTGGGGTGTCAGCACCGAACATGTCGCCAGCATCGGCGACAGCTTCACCGCGCAAGCGATCATCATCACCGACAGCAGCAACAACCAGATCACCGCGTTCCACCCCGGTGCGATGCAATCAGCGCAGCGCACACCGGTGCCGGTGCGCGACGACATCCGCATTGCGATCATCGCGCCCGACGGACGCGATGCCATGCTGGAGCACGCCACTCAGTTGGCCACCGCGGGCATCCCGTTCGTCTTCGATCCGGGGCAAGGCCTGCCGATGTTCGACGGGCCCGAGCTCAAGCGCTTCGTGTCTCAGGCCCGCTGGGTGGCCGTCAACGACTACGAGGCGCGCATGCTGTGCGACCGCGTCGGCGAGAGCCTTGAATCGCTGTCAACCTCGCACCTGGCGGGTGTCGTCGTCACGCTGGGTGCCGAAGGCTGCGATGTGTGGGAACAAGGCCAGCGCACCTATGTGGCAGGCGTGGCAGCCACCGAGGTGGTCGACCCGACCGGTTGTGGCGATGCCTTCCGCGGCGCCCTGCTGTACGGTCTGGAGCGCGGCTGGCCCCTGCGCCGCTGTGTCGAATTGGGCAACCGCATCGGCGCCCTGAAGATCGCTTGCCGGGGTGGACAGAACCACCTCATCGACCGGACGTCACTCGGGCTTTGAGCGATCCGGCATGTCGCCGAGGGCATAAAAAAACCCGGCCGAAGCCGGGTTGATTCGACGAACAGAAAGCCCGCAAGGTGCGGGCTTTCGCGTCAAGGCTTGGTGCCTGTCGGAAACGGCCACGCAGCCTGAGGGCTGAGTGATGTTTTCGCAGCGGGAGCGGCCGGTTTGGCCGCCGCAGGGGCTGGGGTAGCGGGCGCCTTTTTCGCAGCAGCCTTCTTGGCTGGTGCTTTGGGAGCAGCCTTCTTCGCAGGAGCGGCGGCCTTCTTGGCGACCTTCTTGGGCGCAGCCTTTTTCGCAGGAGCGGTCTTCTTGGCTGGAGACTTCTTCGCAGGGGCTGCCTTCTTCGCAGGAGCCTTCTTGGCTGGAGCCTTCTTCGCAGGAGCTGCCTTCTTCGCAGGAGCTGCCTTCTTCGCAGGGGCTGCCTTCTTTGCAGGGGCCTTCTTCGCAGGCGCGGCCTTCTTGGCCGGAACCTTCTTTGCAGGAGCCGCCTTCTTGGCAGGGGCCTTCTTCGCAGGGACTGCCTTCTTCGCAGGGGCTGCCTTCTTGGCCGGAGCCTTCTTGGCCGGGGAGGCCTTTTTCGCAGTTGCCATTACATTCTCCTTGATCAAGTTAAAGAAACCTGTTCAGCCGACCCGTCGTCGCTGCCGAACAGTTATTCATCACCCGAAAACTGCCCATGACGGGCGCCTCGGTGCGGTGAATTGGGTATCAAACCGGAGGTTCCGCTTCTGCGTCGGACCCTTCCAGTTTGCATATCTTGATCGTCTCACTGCAACCGCATTTGGTGCATCGGCAAGACGCTTTTCAATCCCATGACAGTGCGCCACCGGACTGGTATTCGGTGACGCGGCCTTCGAAAAAATTGGTTTCCTTTTTCAGATCGATCATCTCGCTCATCCAGGGAAACGGGTTTTCTTCGTTTGGAAAGAGGGCGTCCAAGCCAATTTGAGTCGCACGCCGGTTGGCGATGTAGCGCAAATAGCCCTTGAACATCGACGCATTCATGCCGAGCACGCCTCGCGGCATGGTGTCTTCAGCGTAACGGTATTCCAACTCGACCGCTCGCATGAAAAGCGCCTTGATTTCGGCCTTGAACTGGGTCGTCCACAGCAGAGGATTTTCCAGTTTGATCTGGTTGATCAGGTCGATGCCGAAATTGCAATGCATCGATTCATCACGCAGGATGTACTGATACTGCGTCGACGCACCAGTCATCCGGTTTTGCCGACCGAGCGCCAGAATCTGCGTGAACCCGACGTAGAAAAACAAACCCTCCATCAAACAGGCGAAAACGATCAGGCTTTTGAGCAGTGTCTGATCGGCCTCATGGGTGCCAGTATTGAAGTTCGGGTCCATGATCGCCTCAATGAAGGGGATCAGGAATTCGTCTTTGTCACGGATCGATTTGACCTCGTGGTAAGCGTTGAAGATTTCGGCTTCGTCCAAACCCAACGATTCGACGATGTATTGATAAGCGTGGGTATGAATGGCCCAACTGATCAAACCCTGTTTTGAGCCTCGAAAAATAACCCGCAACCGGTGTTCAACGCCTTGCCGCTGCTGCGCACGCACCAACTGGTGTGGCTGCAAAAGCC
>JANPNF010000073.1:0-5359 GCA_031427315.1 Burkholderiales bacterium
GCCTGAGCCCGTGCCCGGTCAAGATCGACTTCGGCGAGGTGTCGATGAACATGCGCAACCTGCTGCGCAAGATGGGCAAGAAGAGCTTCCGCCCGGGCAACGCGGTCGCGATGACCTTCTTGAACGCTACCAGCCCGCAAACCATCAACCTGATGCGCGGTGCGATGGTCGGCATCGGCTTCAAGGCGCAGCGCATCGCGAACGATCTGCTGCAGCGCCTGGCGCGCAAGCAGACCGCGCGGCCACCCGCCACCGTCGGCACCGCGCCGATCAAGGAGCAGGTGATTCACTTCATCAACAAGAAGCTGCCCGGCGGCCTGCCGAAAAAGACCGCGCGTGCCTTGCTCGACATCGAAGACAAAGACTACGTGCCGATCATCCGCAACCCGCAGACCACTACGGCCGAGACCGAGGCGGTGTTTTATTTCCCCGGCTGCGGCTCGGAGCGGCTGTTCTCGCAGGTGGGCCTGGCGACGCAAGCGATGCTGTGGCACGCCGGTGTGCAAACGGTGCTGCCACCTGGCTACCTGTGCTGCGGCTACCCGCAGCGCGGCAGCGGCCAGTTCGACAAGGCCGACAAGATCATCACCGACAACCGCGTGCTGTTCCACCGCGTCGCCAACACGCTGAACTACCTCGACATCAAAACCGTGGTGGTCAGCTGCGGCACCTGCTACGACCAGTTGCAGGGCTACCAATTCGACAAGATCTTTCCCGGCTGCCGAATCATCGACATCCACGAATACCTTTT
The DNA here is from genome assembly GCA_031427315.1 of Burkholderiales bacterium. Classification (GTDB taxonomy): domain Bacteria; phylum Pseudomonadota; class Gammaproteobacteria; order Burkholderiales; family Burkholderiaceae_C; genus PBB1. The sequence continues at coordinate 752 of JANPNF010000073.1, forward strand.
GGAAAAGGGAATCACCTTGCCGGGGCAGGGCGGCTACCTGTACCACGACCCGTGCCACAGCCCTATGAAGCTGCAGGAGCCGATGAAAACCGTGAAGGCGCTGCTGGGGCCCAACGTGATCGATGCCAAGCGCTGCTGCGGCGAAAGCGGCACCCTCGGCGTGACGCGGCCGGACATCAGTACACAGGTGCGCTTCCGCAAGGAAGAGGAGTTGCGCAAAGACGAGGCCGCACTGCGCAAAACCGGAGCCGTCGCCGAGACCGGCACGGTCAAGGTGCTGACCTCGTGCCCGAGCTGCCTGCAGGGCTTGAGCCGCTACACCGGGGATTTGCAAAACGGCTTGCTCGAAGCCGACTACATCGTCGTCGAGATGGCCAACCAGCTGCTCGGCCCCGACTGGATGCCGCAGTACGTCACCCGCGCTAACCACGGCGGCATCGAGCGGGTACTGGTGTGACAGCGCACGACGCCGGCTGCGAGCTGTGTCGCACTGAGGGCGGTCGCGTCGTCGCGCGCACCGCAGCGTTACGGGTCGTGCGGCCCGATGACGCGAACTTCCCAGCCACCTACCGCGTCGTCTGGAACGCTCACGTGGCCGAGTGGACCGACCTGCCACCCGAGCAGCGCAGCCTGTGCATGCGTGCCGTGGCGAAGGTCGAGACGGTGCTGCGCGAGGCGCTCGTGCCGACCAAGATCAACCTCGCGAGCCTCGGCAACCTGGTGCCGCATCTGCACTGGCATGTCATCGCGCGCTTCGACTGGGACAGCCATTTCCCGCAGCCGGTGTGGGGCACGGCACAGCGCGCCGTCGAGCCGCCGGCCGCCCAGCGGCTCGCGCTTGGGCTGGAAGCCGTTGATGCACGCGTCGCCGCAGCCATCGCGACGATCGGCGGCGACTAAACTGCATCGGTACCTGCGAAATCCCCGATGGCTGGCCTCACTCCCAACACCCCGCAACCTACCGCTGTCACCGTGCACCAGCAATCGCGCGTGCTCGAGGTCGGGTTTGCCGACGGTTGCAAATTCCGCATTCCGTTCGAGCTGATGCGGGTGTATTCGCCGTCTGCAGAAGTGCAGGGCCACGGCCCCGGCCAGGAAGTTCTGCAAACCGGCAAGCGGGAGGTCGATGTCGTTGCGTTGGAGTCGGTCGGCAACTATGCGGTGTTGCCGGTGTTTTCCGATGGCCACAACACCGGCATCTACTCCTGGGACTACCTGTACTTTCTCGGCTCGCAGCAGGCGCACCTGTGGACGCAGTACGAGGAACGGCTCGCCGCGGCCGGCCTGAACCGCGACGCGCCGATGGCCGCGCCTGCGGGCTCTGCCTGCAGCAGCCATTGATCACCTAACAAGGCGCGTCGTGAGCAACACCCATTTCGGTTTCAAGTCGGTCGACGAATCGCAGAAGGCCCGCCGGGTGCGCGGCGTGTTCGACTCGGTCGCCTCGCGCTACGACGTGATGAACGACCTGATGTCGATGGGCCTTCATCGCGCCTGGAAGGCCTACACCATCGCGGTGGCGAATCCGCGGCCGGGCAACAGCGTGCTCGACATCGCAGGCGGCACAGGCGACTTGGCGGCGGCCTTCCATCAGAAGGTCGGCGCCAGCGGCACGGTGGTGCACACCGACATCAACGAAGCCATGCTGCGCCAGGGGCGCGACCGCCTCACCGACACCGGTGTGATGCTGCCCACCACGCTGTGCGACGCGGAAACGCTGCCGTTCGCCGCCAACAGCTTCGATCTGGTGTCGGTCGCCTTCGGCCTGCGCAACATGACGCACAAGGACCGCGCACTGGCCGAAATGAACCGCGTGCTGCGCCCGGGTGGCAAGCTGCTGGTGCTGGAATTCTCGAAGGTCGCGAAGCCGCTGCAGAAGGTCTACGACTGGTATTCCTTTAAGGTGCTGCCAAAGATCGGCCAGTGGGTCGCGGGCGACGCCGACAGCTACCGCTACCTAGCCGAGTCGATCCGCATGCACCCTGACCAGAACGCGTTGAAGGCGCTGATGAAGGACGCCGGTTTCGGCCACGTCGATGTGCACAACCTCAGTGCCGGCATCGTCGCGCTGCATGTCGGCATCAAATGCTGAGTGGCGGCCGCGACTCGCATACCAGCCGCTACATATTCACGTTTTTCCGCAGTGCCATGCGGTCGCTCCCCGCGTTCGCGGGTGGCCTTAATGACATGCTGCGCAGCTACACTGCTGTACGGCCATAGCCTGAGCGTGTGCCCCTCGGCATCGCTGCCCCGTCAACCTGTTGGGAGAACACCTGGATGATTTCGAGTCTTGACGGACGTGGCGTCTGCCACGAAAGCCGATTCGGTGGCCGCATCACACTGATCGCACTGGCCGCTACCCTCGTCCTGCTGGCCGGTTGCGGCGACAAGAACAAAGACAAATCCGCCTCTCAGACCGCCGCTAAGGTCAACAAGGAAGAGATCACTGTCCACCAGATTAACTTCGTGCTGCAGCAGCAGCGCGGCCTTCAACAAGAGCAGGCGGAAGCGGTCAGCAAGCAGATCCTGGAGCGGCTGATCGATCAGGAACTCGCCGTTCAAAAAGCCGAAGACCTGAAGCTCGACCGCGATCCGCGCGTGGTGCAGCAGATCGAAGCCGCCAGGCGCGAAATCATCGCCCGGGCCTATGTCGAGAAAACCGGCGAGGCGGCATCCAAACCCGCCGACGCCGAGATCAAGGCCTACTACGACGCCAAGCCCGGGCTGTTTGCACAACGCCGCATCTACAGCCTGCAGGAAATCGCCATCGAGGCCAAGCCCGAACAGGTCGCAACGCTGCGCGAGCAGCTCACCGCTTCCAAAAGCACCAACGACTTCGTCGAGTTTCTGAAATCCAACGGCTATCGGTTCTCGGGCAACCAGGCGGTGCGCCCGGCCGAGCAGCTGCCGCTAAACCTGCTCGACACCTTTGCGAAGCTCAACGATGGTCAGGCAGTTTTACTGCCATCGGCCACCGGGGCACAGGTTGTGCTGGTGGTGGGCACACGTTCGGAACCGGTGGACGAGGCGCGTGCCAAACCAGCGATCGAGCAGTTTTTGTCGAACGACGCCAAGCGCAAGCTTGTCGAAGCCGACATCAAGGCCTTGCGCGCGGCCGCGAAGATCGAATACGAGGGCAAGTTCGCCCCGGCTTCAGCGGAAGCGGCCTCTGCCGCGCCGGCAACGGCAGCACCACCTGCACCTGCATCCCCGCCGCCTTCTGCGGTATCCGAGGGTGGCTTGAGCGCAACTGACATCAGCAAAGGAATGGGCCTGAAGTGATGAAACACAACCTGCACGCCGCGCTGCTGACGGCTGTCGCTGCCGTCTTCCTTTGTTCCGTGTCGCCGTTGACGCAGGCGCAGGCACCTGCCGCGTCCAGCACAGCGCCGACGGCCAACGAATACAAGCTCGGCTCGGGCGATGTGATTCGCATCAATGTCTATCAGAACCCTGATCTGACGCTCGAAACGCGCGTCACCGAGGCCGGCATCATCACCTACCCGCTGTTGGGCGCCATCCGTATCGGTGGTCTCGGCGTCACAGCGGCAGAAAAATCGATCGGCGATGGCCTGCGCAACGGCAATTTCGTCAAGCAGCCACAAGTCACCATCGTCGTCTTGCAGGTGCGTGGCAACCAGGCCAGCGTGCTCGGGCAGGTCAACCGCCCCGGGCGTTTCCCGATCGAAGTCGCCGACATGCGCCTGACGGATCTGCTGGCCACGGCTGGTGGCACGTCCGTTTCTGGCGCGGATCGGGTTGTGCTTTCGGGCACGCGCAATGGCGCGGCCTACCGCATCGAAGTCGATCTGCCGACCCTGTTCGGCCCGGGCGGTCGCGACAAGGATGTCGTGGTCCAGAACGGCGACACGCTGTGGGTCGATCGGCAGCCGCTGATCTTCATTTATGGTGAAGTACAGCGCCCGGGCTCTACCCGATTGGAGCGCGGCATGACGGTGATGCAGGCACTCGCCACCGGCGGCGGCCTCAACCTGCGCGGCACCGAGCGAGGCATCCGCGTGCACCGCAAGGGCGCCGACGGCAAGGTACAGGTCTTGCAGCCCAAGATGGACGACACCTTGCTCGAGGGCGATGTGGTCTTCGTCCAAGAGAGCCTGTTCTGACCGGAGTAAATGGTGACCCTAGCTAATTTCGTTGCCATCATTCGGGCGCGCCTGCGAATTCTTCTTCTGGTAATGGGGGCCATCGTGCTCACCGCTGTAGTCGTCAGCCTGCTGCTGCCAAAGAAATACGTGGCCGTCGCCTCTGTCGTCATCGATGCGAAGCCCGATCCAGTGTCGGCGTTGATTTACCCGGGCTTGGCATCGCCCTCATTCATGGCTACCCAGGTCGATGTGCTCGGCAGTGACCGTGTCGCGTTGCGAGCGGTTCGCGATTTAAAGCTGACGGAAAGCCCAGAGATTCGCCAGCAGTGGCAGGATGCAACCGAGGGTCAGGGAACGATCGAGCAGTGGCTGATCGGTGCACTCAAGACGAATCTGGACATCTTGCCGTCGAAGGAAAGCAACGTCATTTCGGTGTCCTATAAGGCCCCAGACCCGCGCTTTGCGGCCGCCTTGGCTAATGCCTTCGTTCAAGCCTACATTG
>JANPNF010000074.1:0-21971 GCA_031427315.1 Burkholderiales bacterium
TTGCAGAGCACCACGAAGAAGTAATTCGGCGCGTCCATAAAAAAACGCGGCCGAAGCCGCGTTTCGAAAGCTGATGTCGCGGCGCTCTTACAGCACGCGAATGTTGGCAGCTTGCAGGCCCTTCTGGCCTTGCTTGACTTCAAATTCGACCTTCTGGTTTTCGACCAGGGTCTTGAAGCCGCTGCCGGTGATGTCACGGAAGTGGGCGAAGAGGTCAGCACCACCCGCGTCTTGAGCGATGAAGCCGTAGCCCTTGCACTCGTTGAACCACTTCACTGTACCTGTTTGCGTCGTCATGGACGGTTTCCTATCAATAACAAAATGATGCGACTGCACATGCAACCGCATGCAGAGACACTCAAGAGCAACTGGGGATTTCTTGCGATCCCGCCTCAGAACAGAAGCGGGTAGATGATCACTAGCAACCACGGTCTTGCGTATACCTGTCCACGGACTGTAACCCATTGCGAGGCAGGTCGCCTGTGTGTTTGCAGCAGGCAGGTGCCGATGGCACAGAATGCCGCTTGCCCCGAACCCGATTAACTGAGCCACCCGACGGTGGGCCGAGACTGACACCCGATGGATTTGATCGACTTCGAATTGCGTGGCGAGCACATCACGCTAGACGCCTTATTGAAGGCCACAGGCGTGTCTCCAAGTGGCGGTGCAGCGAAAGCGCTGGTGGCGGCGGGTGGCGTGCAGGTCGATGGCCGCGACGAGCTGCGCAAGACCTGCAAGATCCGAGCAGGCCAGGTGGTCGCGGTGGTCGGCTGCCGCATCAAGGTGGCTGCTGCGCCCGCCTGTGTTTCCCCGCCCGCACCGCAGTCGCCGTCGTGATGTCCCCATCACCGCCGTCGATCGCCGCCGCTGTACTGCCGCAGGCACTGGCGAACGTCGGGCACGCGGTGCTGGCGCCTGCCGCGTTGTGCGCGCTGACCGACGTTGACTCGGCGCCGCTGATGGCGCTGGTGCCGAGCTGGTGCGACCTGCCGCCCGACACTTACCTGCGCGACGGGGGCCGTTACCGGCGCCGTCGGCACGCGTGCTTCATCGTCGACGGCAACCGCGTGCAGCCTGTGCCGCGCCGGCCGCATTGGCAGCCACTCGAATACAACGCGCTGCACGGCGGGCTCGAACGCATTTTCGAGCCGATGCGCGCCGACGTCACCGAGCAGCCGGCGTGGGCGGCATTGCTGCGTGGCCTGGCGACCGTGTGCACGCAGATCAGGGGCGCGCAGCCCTGGTTCGTTGAAGCGCACCAGTTCCGCATCGACACCACCGACGGCATCGGCCGGCCGACACCTGAAGGCGCGCACCGCGACGGGGTTGATTTCGTCGTCGTCGCGCTGGTCGATCGCCGCGGTGTGAAGGGCGGCGAGACGCGGGTCTTCGACGCCGACGGGCCGACCGGCATCCGCTTCACCATGACCGAGCCGTGGACGCTGCTGATGCTCGACGATGCGCGCGTGATCCACGAAACCACACCGATCCAGCCCTTGCAGGCCGGCCAGCGAGACGGCCACCGCGACACGCTGGTGCTGACTTTCCGGCGCGGCGGTTTCCAGGGGCCGGGCAGCGCCTGAGGCCAGCGACACGATGCGCACTGCGCGTGTTCCGCGCAAGCGCTGCGGCTTAGGATTCTGGCGCGCTCGCAATTCTCAGAACGGCGCCGCGCTCGTCAACACCAGAGCTTGCGATGTCAGCGGATGCTGCAGCTCCAATCGCGTCGCATGCAACATCAACCGGCCGGCGGTCGGCGCTGCACCGGTTGCGTACAAGGCGTCGCCTGCGATCGGGTGCCCGATGGCCAGCAGGTGCACCCGCAGCTGGTGCGTGCGCCCGGTCAGCGGCTGCAAGGCGAGCCGCGTGGTGTGCGTGGCCGCATCGCGCTGCAGCACGCGATAGAGCGTCAGCGACGGCTTGCCACGCAGCCGGTCGACCTGTTGGCGCGGGCGCCGTGGCCAGTCGGCGAGCAGCGGCAGGGCGATCTCGCCAGCGTCGTGCTCGACTTGCCCTTCCACCACCGCTTCGTAGTGCTTGATCACTTCGCGCGCTTCGAACATCACGCTGAGTGCGCGCTGCATGGCCGCGCCGCGGGCAAACAGCAGCAAGCCCGAGGTGGCCATGTCGAGGCGGTGGACGGTTTGTGCGTCGGCAAACTGCGCCTGCACCCGTGACGCGGCGCAATCGGCCTTGTCGGCCCCGCGACCCGGCACCGACAGCAGTCCAGCGGGCTTGTCGATCGCGATTAACGCATCGTCGGCATGGACGATCAACAGTGGCGACAACGAAGGGAAGCTCAGGGCGGCGGGCACCGGGTCATCATGCATCGGCTACGCTCGCAGCGATGTATTCAGCCTTCGAAAAACTGCTCGACCCGTACCCCGACGGGCAACCGACCCCGCCGCCGCGCGGCCTGCTCCCTTTCGTTTGGGCCTGCATGGCGGGCGCGCGGGGCCTGGTGCTGGGCATGATCTTGCTGACCGCGTCGATCGGCGTGTTCGAGGCGTACCTGTTCAGCATGCTGGGCGATGTGGTCGACTGGCTGGGCCGTGTGCCGCCGTCGCAGCTGTGGGCGCAAGAACGCGGCAGCTTGCTTCTGCTGGCGGCTATTCTGTTGGCCAGCCCGCTGCTGATCGCGCTGCAGACGCTGATCAAGCACCAGGCGCTGGCGGCCAATTTGCCTATGCGGCTGCGCTAGAATTTCCACCGGCTGATGCTCGGGCAGAGCATGCAGTTCTACCAAGACGAGTTCGCCGGCCGGGTGGCCACCAAGGTGATGCAAACCGCACTCGCCACCCGCGACGTGATGCTGATCACCTGCGACATCATGGTCTTCGTGGTCATCTACTTCGTCACCATCATTGCGCTGGTCGGCCGCTTCGATGCGTGGCTGCTGCTGCCGTTTGTCGGCTGGCTGCTGCTGTACTGCCTGGCGATCGGGTACTTCGTGCCGCGCCTCGGGGATGTGGCCAAATTGCAAGCCGATGCGCGCTCGCTGATGACCGGTCGCATCACCGATGCGTACACCAACATCGCCACCGTCAAGCTGTTCTCGCACGCCGGGCGCGAGTCAGGTTATGTGCGTTCGGCGATGCAGGAATTCATCGTCACCGTGCACCGGCAAATGCGCCTGGTCAGTGGCTTCGAGGTGGTCAACCATGTGCTCAGCATGTTGCTGATCGCGTCGACCGCCGGTGCCACGCTGTGGCTGTGGACGCGCGGCGAGCTCGGCGTCGGCGCGGTGGCCGCCGCCACCGCGATGGCGCTGCGTTTGAACGGCATCTCCCACTGGGTGATGTGGGAAATGGCCTCGCTGTTCGAGCACATCGGCACGGTGCAAGACGGCATGAACACGCTGTCGCGCCCGCAGGTGGTCACCGACCGCGCCGACGCGAAGCCGATCCAGGTGACGCACGGCGACATTCGGTTCGACAACGTGGGGTTTGCCTACGGCGGCAAAACGCCGGTGCTCGACGGCTTGTCGCTGCACATCCGCCCCGGCGAGAAGATCGGCCTCGTGGGCCGCTCGGGTGCGGGCAAGAGCACCATCGTCAACCTGCTGCTGCGCTTCTACGATGTCGAATCGGGCCGCGTGCTGATCGACGGGCAGGACGTCTCGGCGGTCACGCAGGACAGCCTGCGCGCACAGGTCGGCATGGTCACGCAGGACACTTCACTGCTGCACCGCTCGGTGCGCGACAACATCCTCTACGGCCGCCCCGAGGCGAGCGACGCTGAGATGATCTTCGCCGCGCAGCGCGCCGAGGCAGACGACTTCATTGCGCTGCTGGCCGACGCCGCAGGCCGCAGCGGCTACGACGCGCATGTGGGCGAGCGCGGCGTCAAGCTCAGCGGCGGCCAGCGTCAACGCATCGCCATCGCCCGCGTGATGCTCAAAGACGCGCCGATCCTGCTGCTCGACGAAGCCACCAGCGCACTCGACAGCGAGGTCGAATGCGCCATCCAGGCCAGCCTGTACCGGCTGATGGAAGGCAAGACGGTGGTCGCCATCGCGCACCGCCTGTCGACGATTGCCGCGATGGACCGCCTGATCGTGCTGGAGCACGGCCGCATCGTCGAGGAGGGCGATCACGCCAGCCTGCTGGCACAAGGCGGGCTGTATGCGCGGTTGTGGGCGCATCAGAGTGGGGGGTTTTTGGGGTTGGAGGTCGAAGAACCATCGAAAGCGCTGCCACTGCACGCTTGAAGTGCATCAGGTCCCGATGTCGCTGTTCACCGCCCTCAGCCACATGCGCTCAACTTGCTCGCTGAGGTGAACCGGCACAAGCTCGACGTCGGGGTGAGCGCGCGCGCAGACGCGGAATAGTTCGTCGGCGAAAGCTTGCCCCACCTCAGCCACGCCCTCGAAGTCGAGCACGACGACCTTGAAGCGGTCGAAGCGGGCAATCAATCGCTTTGCCTGCGACCTGGACACCAGTTGTTCATCACCGTACTGAGCCAGCTTCATCGGAACGATGGTCTTGTTGAAGCCGTAATCCTGCGGCGCATTCATGTATTGCTCGAACACCTGTGCAGAGGTTCGCGTGCTGTCGAGCGAGATCTCCATGCTCACGGCTGATCCGTCTGGAAAGGTGTTTTTGTCGTCTTCAAGCCAGTCGTGCTCTGCGCTTTCGATGTGTCTGTAGTTGAGATGGTTGGCCTCGATTGAGAAACCGTCGAACATGCGGCTCGTAAAGAAGATGCCTTCACCAGAGTGCTTGCTCGGGTCGGTGGTCAGTTTTCCCTTCGAGAGCTCGAAGATTGCCTGTCGCGGATCAACGAGTTGCAGAGCGTCGGTGATCTTTTTGAAGATACCAATCCCATCGTCCGACACAGCCAACGCAACACGTTTTTCGCTTTGATCAAGTAGAACGAAAACGTGGGTGCCTTGAGAGTGATCAATCGCGTTGTTGACCATCTCGGTGAATCCGTGATGGACGATGTTGCGGACATTCGGGGGCAGGGTGACGTACCTTGAAAACGACTGCTCCCACAATTGGTTCTCGTCGAGTCCGACGAGCGGAAACACGCCCGATCGCCGACGCCGATAACCGGGGCTGTACACAGGGTGAGTGGAAGGCCCGCTGCGCGACAACCATCCATCGCGCTCCAACCTCTGTATGAATCGGTTGGCCGTGACGCGTGAGATCCCGTAGCGACCACAGTACAGCCTGCTCAGATCCCGCGGGTGCTCCGTGACATCGAGCGTTACGGTGCGTATCAAATCGTCTTCGGGGATGTTTTTGGGAGCAGCCATGAAGGCTCTTAGTTGTTAAGCTGCCGGATCATAGTTGTTAATCTCTCTAACGCGCGACGCCTCACTCGTACTTGATGTACCCGTACCGCGCATCGTCCGGCGTGCCCTCCAGCGCCGAGCCTGGCTGCTTGGCGGGCTGCCACATCACCACTTCTTCGATCTTCTGCGCCAGCTCGAAGTCTTTGTTGGTGATGCCTTTGGCGCTGTGGTTCATCAGCTTGACGGTGACGGCGGCATAAGACACGGCCAGGTCGGGGTGGTGCCAGGCGGCTTCGGCGAGGTGGCCGATGGCATTGACCACCATCAGCGTGCCTTTCCAGCCGCTGGTCTGGTACGTGCGACACAGGTGTCCGTCACCGTGTGCCCAGGTGGGCAGGTCCTGCTGGAGACGGGCGGCGATCTCGGCGGAGAAGTAGACCTCATTGGGGGTTTTGTGATGCCATTGGCTCATCGCGGGCTCCTCGGTGGTTGGGCGTCTGTCATCGTCGCACGGCGCCGGATGCCCGCACCGCCAGCGTGTCTACGCGGTGGCGCACCCGGCTACGATCATCTTCACCTCGCTGCCTCGAAAGACTCCCTCATGGCCTCCAGCCTGCTTGCCTTGATCGACGACATCGCCACCGTGCTCGACGACGTTGCGCTGCTGAGCAAGGTCGCCGCAAAAAAGACCGCCGGCGTGCTGGGCGACGACCTGGCCTTGAATGCGCAGCAGGTGTCGGGCGTCAGCGCCGACCGCGAGCTGCCGGTGGTCTGGGCGGTGGCCAAGGGCTCGGCGATCAACAAGGCGCTCCTGGTGCCGGCCGCGCTCGTCATCAGCGCGTTCGCGCCCTGGGCGGTGACGCCGCTGCTGATGATCGGCGGCCTGTTTCTCTGCTACGAAGGCTTCGAGAAGCTGGCGCACAAATTCATGCACGACGCGGCGGACGACGCGGCGCATCAGGCGCAGGTGCTGCAGGCGCTGTCGGACCCGGCGGTGGACTTGGTCGCGTTTGAGAAAGACAAGATCAAGGGCGCGGTGCGCACCGACTTCATCCTGTCCGGGGAAATCATCGTGATCACACTCGGCACCGTGGCCGACTCACCGTTCATCACGCAGCTGACGGTGCTGGTCGGCATCGCCGTCGCGATGACGATCGGCGTTTATGGCGTGGTGGCCGGCATCGTCAAACTCGACGACCTGGGGCTGTGGCTCACCAAGCGAGGGGGCGGAGGGGTCGGCGTGGCGCTGCAACACCGCCTCGGCGCGGCGATCCTGAAGGCCGCGCCACACCTGATGCGCACGCTCACCGTGGTCGGCACCGCGGCAATGTTCCTGGTGGGCGGCGGCATCCTGACGCACGGCGTTGCCGTGTTGCACCACGCGATCGAGGCGCTGGCTGAGCGGGCCACCGCCCAGCTCGGCGGCATTGTCGGCACCGTGCTGCCGACGCTGCTCGACGGGTTGGTCGGCGTGGCGGCCGGGGCGCTGGTGCTGGCAAGTGTCACCGTGGGCCGCAAGCTGTTCGCCAAGCTCGCGCTGGCCGGATGAGAGACCGGTTCAGCGCGGTGCGCTATCGCCTGACGATTCGTCCGTCAGTACAGCGAAATCGAAATCAGCTCGACCTCGAAGGTCAGCGTCGCATTTGGCGGAATCACGTTGCCAGCGCCGCGCGCACCATAGGCGATCTCTGGTGGGCAGGTCAGACGCGCCTTGCCGCCCACCTTCATCCGCTGCAGGCCTTCGGTCCAGCAGCGGATCACGCCGTTCAGCGCAAAGGTGGCCGGCTGGCCGCGGCTGTAGGAGCTGTCGAATTCCTTGCCGTCGGCCAGCGTGCCGCGGTAGTGCACCGTCACGCCGTCGTTGCTGCGTGGCGTGGCGCCAGTGCCTTCGACCAGCACCCGGTAGACCAGCCCGCTGCCGGTGGTGATGTCGCCTGTTGTCTTGGGAGCAGTCGAAGCGGCGCCGGATTGCGCCCAGGCCGTACCCAGGGACGCAAGCGCCAGCAAGCCGGCAAAAAGTTTCAGTTTCAAGTGGTGTCTCCTGTTCAGTGTGTCGACATCATCGCTGCTATCGGGTCGCCTCTGGGCGAAAGGCGGCCATGACGCTGCTGCTCGCGCCGATGGAAGGCCTGCTCGACCACACGCTGCGCGACATCCTGACGCGGGTGGGCGGCATCGATCGCTGCGTGTCGGAGTTCATTCGCGTCTCGGGCACCTTGCTGCCCGAGCGCACTTTTCTGCGCGTGGTGCCCGAGTTGCGCCACGGCGGGCGCACGCGGGCGGGCGTGCCGGTGCGTGCGCAGTTGCTGGGTTCTGATCCGAACTGCCTGGCCGAAAACGCCGCGCGGCTGGCGTCGCTCGGGCCGCACGGCATCGACCTGAACTTCGGTTGCCCGGCAAAAATCGTCAACCGCCACGGGGGTGGCGCGGCACTGCTCGACGATCCGGAGCTGATCTATCGCATCGTCGGCGCCGTGCGCCGCGCGGTGCCACCCCCGATGCCGGTGACGGGGAAGATGCGGCTCGGGCATCTCGATGACAGCCGGGCCATCGAATGCGCGCACGCGATTGCCAGCGCCGGTGCCGATGAGCTGGTGGTGCATGCCCGCACCAAGGCCGATGGTTACCGGCCGCCGGCGTACTGGGAGCGCATCGCCGACATTCGCGCTGCGGTGCGCCTGCCCATGGTGGCCAACGGCGAGATCTGGACGGTGGCCGATGCGCTGCGCTGCCGCGAGGTGTCGGGCTGCCACGCGCTGATGCTGGGCCGTGGCATGGTGGCCGACCCCGGGTTGGCGCTGGCCATCGTGGCCGCAACGCGATCGCCTTCCGCACCGACGATCGGCAGCGGGCCCGCGTTCGGTTGGTCCGAACTGCGCCCGCTGGTCGCCGAGTTCTGGCAGCTGGTGCTGGCCCGCACCGACATCGCCGACCGCCACCGCGCCGGGCGTCTGAAGCAGTGGCTGCACCCGCTGCGCCGTTGCCATCCGCAGGCCGAGACGATCTACCAGGCAGTGCGCACCGTCAACGACCCGGCGCAGATCACACCGCACTTGGCGGCGTCGCTGCGGCGGGCCGCCTGACCACAGCGCCTCGGCAAGCCGCGCGCCGAATCGGTTGCCAGACTTGTCACCAGACAAGGCAAAGCGGGCCACGACTGATCGAAACCGCACTGCTACCGCCCGCCACAGACACACCCTGATACGTGTGCTGATCGCGCATGCCAAGGCCCGGCGCCACAATGACCAATCGCTTTAGTAGGTGCCCTCCGCCCGATGCCCTTGCCTCGCCCGCCGGTCAAGACGCAGCTCGGAATCGACGAGTTGCGTACCCGCGCGCGCGGCCTGAACCAACGCCATCGGACGATGCTGTTTTTCGTCGACGGGCAGCGTCCGCTCAGCGAGGTGCTGGCACTCGGCCTGCAAGCCGGCGCACGCACCACGCACTTCGCCGATCTGGTGCAACTCGGCATGGTTGACGTGGCGCTCGATGCGTCGGCGCCCACCGCTGCAGTGCCCTCAGTGGAGGCTGGCGACAGCGGCGGCAACACGCTGTCCGGCGTGCTCGCGGTCGATCTCGACACGCCCCCCCGCTCGCCTCGGGTCACCACCGAAGACTCGTCGCGCATGCCGTTGAAGGCGCCCGAAGGCACCGAAGCAGTGGCCAGCGCGCAACGCCGCGCGCTGGCGAAGTCGGAGCTCGAAGACCTGCACCAGGAAGTTCGCGAGCTGCTGATCAACACCCTGCGCATCGACGCACCGCTGTTCGCCGCCATCACGCTCGTGCGGGTGCGCCGCGCGCAGACCACACGCGAGCTGATCAACCTGGTGTGGGAAATCGAACGCCACCTGGTGGCATCGAAGTCAAGCCAGGCCGAGATGCAGACGCTCTACCAAGCGCGCGAGCTGCTGGGCATGGGCAACACCCAGGTCAGCACCGACTCGCCGACGGGGTTCGACGACAGCCAGTGAGCGTTGGCGGGCGGGCACTTTCTGAACTGTTGCGGTCGTTGGAAAACGCGGCTCATGAGGCGGTAGGCGCGAGCCGAGGCTACCGGGTGACCGGCTCCGCTCATGTCGCCCTGCAGCCCCCGCAGCGAACCACGGTTGTCGTCGACGGCCCTTAACCACCGCAGCGCGCTAGTGCCGTTGCAGTTCGAAGTCTCGTGCGTCGACGCGCTGAAATTCAGCGCGTTCGCCAGCGAAATCCCAGCGCTCGATGGTGCAGCGCGCGGTCTCTGCCGTGTGGTGGCGGATCACGTTGACCGAGTTCGGCGCACCACGGCGTATTCGGCTCGACAAGGCCGTACCCGCTTGCGCGACGACGATGCGCGCGCCGCGGGCGCCAGGCGGTGTCAGCTCGGCCACATACGGCAGGTGAATGTGCCCGCCCAGCACCACATCGGCGCCCGCTTCTGCCCAGCGTGAGAGTGCCGCGTCGCGACCGCGCAAAAGGTGCTGCTCCTCGGACTCGCGTTCCACATGCACTGGCTGGTGCACCACCACCACCCGCAGCTGTTCGGGCCGCGCGCTGCGCAGCCGCGCAGCCACGCGCTCAACCTGCGCGGTGCTGACCTCGCCTTCAATATGGCGCCACCAGCGGGTCGTCTTCACGCACTGCACCAGCAGCCCGGCGCTTTCATGCACCGGTTCCATCACGTCGCCGAACGCGTGCCGGTAGCCGCTGTACGGCGCCAACAGCCGCTTCAGCGGGTTCGCCACCGTCAGATCGTGGTTGCCGGGGATGCTGACAAAGGGAAGCGCGAGGCGATCGATGAAGCGCCGCGCGGCTGCAAATTGCGCCGTGCGTGCTCGCTGCGTGATGTCGCCCGACAGCACCAGCAGGTCGGGTGACAACTCAGCGGCCAGCGCTGCCAGAGCCTCGACCACCGGCGCCTGCTCGGTGCCGAAGTGGGTGTCGGAAATGTGCAGCAGCGTGGTCACTGCGTCTGCTGGATGCCCGCAATGGCCCAGGGGCCGCCAGCGCTCGGCTTGACCAGGTGCCAAACCTCGTCGAATGCCGTCACCGGGCCGTCCGCTTGTTCGCGGATTGAGCCGTGATAGCGCACGCTGACGACCTGCCGATCGGCTTCTTCGACCACATCGATCACCTCGGCATCGACGTGGATCACCTCGGTGCGTTGCTCGCCGTTCATCCGGTCTTGCAGATCGAGCTTGACCGCGGCGTACATCTCCGGCGTGGTGAACTGGCGCAGGTCATTGAGGTCGGCGGTGTCATTGGCGGCCTGCATGCGGATGAAAGTCAGCTTGGCGATGCGCTCGAACGCGGCCTGATCGAAGCCGGGCGGCAGCATGGCAGGGCGCGCGAAGGCGGGTGTATTCGCCGACACAGGCGCGGCTGCGGCGGAGGCGGTGGCACCCCAACCCGAGCCCGAGCCTGAACCTGAGCCCGAACTACCACCCGCCGAAGCCTGCTCACCGGCGAAGCGCAGGCCGTTGTATCCAGGGGCTGTCGGCCGCGCTGATGACGCCGCGATGCGCCCCATCACGACGCGAATCGCGATGAAGGCGAGCGCACCCAGCAGCACCATCATGATCAGGTTGCCGAACTCAGCGCCCATGCCCAGGTGGCTCATCAACGCGGCGATGCCCAGCCCGGCGGCGAGGCCCGCGATCGGGCCCATCCAGGAGCGGCGCGGCGCTGGCGCGGGCACGGCGCCGGGTGTGGCGGCTGGGCTGGGGTTGGCCTGCGCGGGCCGTGCCGGGGTGGGGGCCTCGGCCGGGCTGCTGCGTGGCGGAAGCTGGCGCTGCATGCCCGATTGGCCCCCGCCACCAAGGCGCTTGGCGTCAGCGGTGGAGGGCGTGAAACCGGTCGCCAGCAGCGCCAGCGACAAAGCCAGAATCCAGTGTTTCATCGGGTGTTCCTTGTGCTGCACATGGGCTCGATGTGCGGGTGGGTGTTGCAAACGCAAGAGGCCATTGTGTGCGGCGGCGACCGGGCGTCGGATGGGGCCCACGGATTGACCGACAAATCGGAAAAAACGCCCGATCGCTCCCACAATCGCGCTGCCGATCTCAAGCGCCGCATCCTGCGGCATCGGCCTGGGCACAGGAGTAGCGCTGAATGACACACGCCTTGATCGTCGATGACGATGTGGACGCGGCGTCCACGCTGAAGGCGCTGATCATGGCCGAGCACTGCACCGTCGCGGTCGCGCACAACCTGCGCGATGCGCGTCGCCAGATCGTGTTGCAGCAACCAGAGCTGGTGCTGCTCGATTTGCGGCTGCCCGATGGCAACGGCATGGACCTGTTCGCCGAGCCCGAGCTGCTGGCCAATTCCGAGGTCGTGCTGATCACCGGGCACGCATCGCTCGACACCTCGATCCAGGCGCTGCGCCTGGGTGCGGCCGACTACCTCGTCAAGCCGATCAATTTGCGCCAGCTGCAAGGCGTGTTGTCGCGGGTGATGAAGCCGGGGCTGCTGAAGGCTGAGGTCGAGACGCTGGCCGCGCAGGTAGCGCCCAGCGGCCATTTCGGGGCGCTGTGGGGCCGCGCGCCAGCCATGCTGCGGCTCTACGAGCAGATTGCCCGGGTGGCGATGACCAGTGTCACGGTGTTCATCACTGGCGAAAGCGGCAGCGGCAAGGAGGTCGTGGCGCAAACGGTGCACGACCTGAGCCGCCGCCGTAAACAGCCGTTCCTCGCTGTCAACTGCGGCGCGATTTCGCCCAATCTGATCGAGAGCGAAATTTTCGGTCACGAGAAAGGCAGCTTCACCGGCGCGGATCGGCAGCACCTGGGTTTCTTCGAGCGTGCCAGCGGCGGCACGCTGTTCCTCGACGAAATCACCGAGATGCCGATGGAGCTGCAGGTCAAGCTGCTGCGTGTGCTGGAGACCGGTTGCTTCATGCGGGTGGGCTCGACGCAGATGCAGTCGGCTGATGTGCGTGTTTTGGCCGCCACCAACCGGCGCCCCGAGGAGGCGGTCGCCACCGGCCGGCTGCGTGACGACCTGCTGTACCGGCTGAACGTGTTTCCGATCGAGCTGCCACCGCTACGCGACCGGCTCAGCGATGTCGGCCTGCTGGCGCAACATTTTTTGAACGCGTTCAGTGCGCAGGAAGGGCAGGCCAAGCAGTTCAGCGCCGCGGCGCTCGAGCGTTTGGCTCAGTACCGCTGGCCGGGCAATGTGCGTGAGCTGCGCAACGCCGTGCAGCGCGCCTATGTGATGGCCACCGCGGAGCTGATCGACGCGCAGTGGTTGCCTCAGCCGTCACCGACCGGCGATGAATCCGCGGCGCTCGCCAGCACGCAAGCGCAACCGTTGCGAGTGGCGGCCACGGCGCCCACCCCGGCAGCCCGGCGACCGACTTCGGCATCTGAAGAAGCGTTCGAGAGGGAATCGATCTCGCTGGCCATCGGCACCACATTGGCGTCGGCCGAGCGCACTTTGATCCTCGCCACCTTGCGCCACCACCATCATCAGAAAGAACGCACGGCGGCAGCGCTCGGCATCAGCCTGAAAACGCTCTACAACCGGCTCAAGGAATACGCCACCGACGGCCTCGATCACCCGGCGGCGTAACGCATCTGCCGTGTGGCCGATCGAGAAATGCGCCGCGTTTCGATTCAACCAGCGGCGGCTTGCGCGACGTGGCTTGCCAGATTCAGCCCGCTGCGGTCGGCCAGGATCAACGGCGTGACGGCGTCCCAGCGGCTGCAGCGGGCGTGCGGTGTGCGCAGCGGCGAGCGGCGCCACTCGGTTTCGCCGCCGGTGTTCAGCAGCAGCGTGCGGCAGCCCGCGCGGCGGCCCGCCTCGATGTCGTCGAGCGTGTCGCCCACCATCCATGAAGTGGCCAGGTCGATGCGGTGCGCCCGCGCGGCACGGATCAGCATGCCCGGTGCCGGTGTGCGGCACAGACAGGCCGGCTGACCTTCGGGCGTCGGAGTGTGCGGGCACACCACGAAATCGGTCAACGCGATGCCGCCGGCGGCCTCCAGCCGTCGCTCCAGGGCGGCTTGCAGCTGCGAGAACTCCCACCGCGTGAAGTAACCGTGCGACAAGCCGCTCTGGTTGGTGACCACCACCAGGGCCAGGCCCGCTGCCGCCAGCGTCGCCAGCGATTCGAGTGCGCCGGGCTGAAAGCGCAACAAGGCCGGGTCGGTGTTGTGGGGCACTTCGTCGAGCAGCGTGCCGTCCTTGTCGATGAACACTGCCGATCGCGCGGGGACCGGTTGGCCCTCCGCGCTACGGGCGGTGGCGGGCGGGGTCAGGGTGGGCGTGTTTGGGCGTGACATGAGGTGCTGCGGGCAAACGGCATGCCGATCATGTCGGCCGCTGCCACGGTTCGCGCCGGGCACACCGCTTGCCCCTAAACGGGTGCTGCCCTGTTTTCGAAATCCTTGATGACGATTGCCCATTCCGATTCGGCGTCCCAGCGCGTGCGTCGCTTGCTTTTAGCGGCAGGCCTCGCATGCATCACTGCCTTGGCCAGCGCCGCGCCGGAGGTGGCGTTGTCGACCGACGCGGCTGCACTGGTGGCGGAAGTCACCCGATCGAACGACCACGGCGACGCGCCTTTTCTGGTGCTCGACAAGCGGGCGGCCCGGGTCTGGGTGTTCGATGCCCGGGCCCGCTTAACGGGCAGTGCGCCCGTACTGTTGGGCTTGGCCATCGGTGACGACACCGCGCCCGGTATCGCGGAGCTGCCGCTCGCGCAGATCACCGATGCGGCGCGCACCACGCCGGCGGGCCGCTTCGTTATCGAACCCGGGCGCAACCTGCATGGCGATGACATTCTGTGGATCGACTACGACGCGGCGGTGTCGATGCACCGGGTGCGTTCGGTCAACGCGGGCGAGCGTCGATTGCAACGCCTGGCCTCTCCCCGTGCGGCAGACAGGCGAATTTCATATGGCTGCATCAATGTGCCGGTGGCCTTCTTCAACCGTGTGCTGACGCCCTTGTTCCAAGAAACCCGGGCCATCGCTTACGTGCTGCCGGAAGTGCTGCCGATGGCGACGGTATTTCCTTTCATGTTCACGATCGCATCGGACCAGGTGAAAAAATGAAAGCCCCCGGCGCGTTCTGTCTAGAAAGCGGCAATTCGCAGATTTGTTGAAGAAAAACTGCGTTGATTGCCGCTTTGCATTTGAGATCTCAAAGCGCGAAGACAGAGATCAGCCGCCGTAATAGCCGTTCACTCTCTCGCCGTATTCGCTGGTGTAGTTCGGCGCCTCGTCTTCGTTGTAACGCGGCGCTTCTTGCAATCGGTCTTTGTCGAGCGGAACGACGTAGCCTTCTTTTTCAGTGTCGTAGGTCAACAAGTTCCACGGCAGCGGATAACGGTCGGTGCCCATGCCCAGAAAACCACCGAATTCCAGCACGGCAAAACGTACCTGGCCGCTGACCTTGTCAATCATCAAATCGTCAATCGAACCCAGCTTGTCGCCGGAATGGTTGTAGACGGAGGTGCCTTCTACTTTGTCAGACGAGATGACGTTGCTGCTGTTTGTTGAGTAATCCATTCGAATCTCCAGTATGTGAAAGAGTGGTCTGGTCGTGAGCACGGTCGGCCGCTGTGCAGCAGGCCGCGCCGATACCTGTTGGATTGAATGAGAAGGCGCACAACGCGACTTCCCCGTTGATCAACCGCGGTCGCTGCGTGCCGGGCGCGCCATGGGCGTCGCCGTGTCGTTCATCGAGCCGGTGCTGCCATTAGAACCACCAGAGCCAGTGGATCCGTTGGAACGGTTCTTCATCATGTCTTCGGATTGCATGACGGTTCCTGAGCCGTTGCCCATTCCAGCGCGAGAGCCGCTGGGGGTGTCCGACATGCCGTTTTCGTTGCGCATCGTGCGGCTCGAACCGGTGCCGGTACCGGGGGTCTGTGTGCCAGTGGCCGAGTTCGGCATGCCATCGACCGGCCGTGTTTGCAGCGGGTTCGGGCTGGTGGTGGAGTTCATCGAGCCCGGCGTTGAAGGCGCGGTGCCGTCCCCGGTTTGGGCGCTGGCCAGGGTGGCAATAGCGACAAGCACCGAAGCGATGGCAATCTTGTGGTTAACGAGTTGATGCATGTGAATGTCTCCGTGAGGTTGAACGGGTCGCTGGTCGCACCCGAGGTTCGGGCATGAGCGGCGTCGTGAGATGAATTTGGCAAGCCGCGTTCCCGTCGCCAACTGCACCCGCCACCTCGACCCGCCTGATGCGTGCGGGCATGCGGCTTGCCGAGCCAGACAGCAAAGCGCATGTCGCGCACTACTCACCTCAAAAGGACATTCTCATGATCAACTTCATTGTTTGGCTCGTTATCGGCGGGCTCATTGGCTGGGTTGCCAGCATGTTGATGAAAACCGATGGACAGCAGGGCATGTTCCTGAATGTCGTGGTCGGCATCGTCGGCGCGGCACTCGGTGGCTGGTTCATTTCGCCACTGGTGGGCATTGCCAGCATCAACGACGGCAGCTTCAGCATCGGCGCACTCGTCGTCTCGCTGATCGGCGCGGTCATCTTGCTGGCCATCGTCAATCTGTTTCGGCGCGGCACCGCACGCTGAGCAACGACAAGCCAGTTCTCCCCATTGACGAAAGGCTCCAATGACACCCATGAACAGTCCCGACGCCACCGACGGCCTCAGCCCCCAGGCCGCCGGTTTGTATCCACCAATATTCCCTTCGACCGACGTACCAGCGCCCACACAGGCTGCCACGTCGCAAGAGGAGGTCGCCAGCGCCTGGGCTGAGGGGCTGCGCTGCACCGTGCGCGATCACCCGTTGGCCACCGTGGCGGCAGCGGCGGCGCTGGGGATGTTGCTGGCGCGTTTGACGCGGTGACGCCGTGGTCACCCGTCGCCGTGTCGCGAACAATGCGCCGGGCGCATGGGTGGCCGACGCCGTCGAGCCCGCATGGGCAGTGGACTTCGACCTCGACTTGAATCCGGCTGACGATCCGAACGCAGGCTTCGTTTACGTGCAACTCGACGTGGTCGACACGGAAGCCGCGGTGTTCGATGTGCTGCCGCGTGACGTTAAAGATCGGACCGCAACCGATTGAGTGAGCCACTCGCTTGGTCCTGCGCGGTCTTTTACTGTGTCGTCGGCAGCTTCGAGCGGCGTCGTTTGTAGGCTCGCATCAGCGGCGTGGCCGACACACCATGCAGCACGATCGATAGCGCCACACAAGCCAGCGTGGCCGAAGTCAGCGTGAGCGCGAGCGGGCCGTCTACGCCGTGCTCCAGTGCGAACACCAAGTAGAACAGCGAGCCGATGCCGCGGATACCGAACCAGCCGACCAACCGGCGTTGCGCCAGTGGCATGTGGGTGTGGCGCACGACCGCCATCACCGAGGCCGGTCGCACCACCACCAGCAGCACCATCGCGAAACCGAGTTCGCGCCAACCGACACCCACGCTGGCGAGTGCAGCGCCCACGGCCAACACCAGCGCCGCTTCGATCAAGCGTTCGATGCGCCCGCCGAAGGCATGCAGGCGCTCCGTCAATCGATCGGCGGCTGATCCTGCTGGTGCATCGCGCAGCGGCAGCAGCAACGTGATGCCGGCCGCAAATGCGACGATGAAACTCGACGCGTTCAATGCGCGCGCCAGGCCGTACGAAATCACCACCACGCCGACGTAGATGAATTCATCGCGCAGCACGCGGTCGCCGTGCAGCAAAAGCCGTTTCAGTGCCAACCCAATCAGCCAACCCAACGCGCAGCCGACCACCGCACCGCCTGCAATGGGCCAGATGAAATCGGCCCACCACCAGCGCGCGCCGCCATCGCCCAGGCCATGCAAGCCGAGCAGGCCGAGCGCCAGCATGACGCCCGGCAGCGCGCCGCCGTCGTTCATGCCTCCTTCCGCGGTCAGCGACAGGCGCACGGCATCGCGGTCTTCGCTGGATTCAATCTGCACATCCGAGGCGAGCACCGGATCGGTCGGTGCCACCACGCTGGCCAGCAGCAGCGCGGCCGGCCAGGGCAGGCCCAGCACCAGGTGCGCGGCCAACATCGCCAGCACGATGGTCACCACCATGCCCGGCCCGGCCAGCAGCAAGGCCACGCGCCAGGCTTTGAAGGTGGGTGGCAGCAACAGCCGCAACCCCACGGCAAACAGCGACACCAGCACCGCCAGCTCGGTGACGAACACGCCTGATGCTGCATGCTCGGTCAGCGTCCCGATCCCCGGCCCGCCCAGCCAGGTGGCACCCGCCCAGCCGACCAGCAGATAAATCAGTGCGGGCGACATCGGCCAGGGCCTCACGCGTTGCTCCGACAGCGCCAGCAGCAACAGCACGCCACCCAGCAGCAGCAGCGCGGCGGTCAGCACCCGGTTTCCTGCCTGCCACGGTGGTCGGCCGAGCCGCAAAACATCAGCTTGAATTCAAGCGGCACGTCTTGCGGCAGGCCTTACCGATGGGCGGCAACACCTTCGATGGCGCCGTGCAGCGCGGTGATGAGTGCGGCCGGCGGGCAAGGTTTGGTCAGCACGATGAAATCCTCGTCGTCTAACGTCAGTGCGGCATAGCCGCTCAGCAGCACCACTGGCAAATCGGGGCAATAGTCGCGCAATACGCGCGCCAAGCCCAGGCCGTCCATGCCGCCGGGCATCCGGATGTCCGAAAGCACCACATCGAACGCCGGTTCGTCGGCGATCAAACGCAACGCGGCCTCTGAAGCAGCGGCACGCTCCACCTCGCAGCCCCACCCGATGAGCAGCGCCTTAGTCATCGCAGCCAGGTCGTCGTTGTCCTCGACCAGCAGCACGCGCGAGCCGTCGATCGAGGGCGCTGATGCAGCTGAGGGGACTGAGGAGACCGATGGGGCCGACGCCACCGGCGAGATGGCGGCGTCGACAGGGCGCGCCGGCAGCAACAGCGACACGGTGGTACCCAGGCCCTCGGTGCTGGTCAGCCGCGCGGTGCCACCCGCCTGCACGCAGAAGCCGAGCACCTGCGCCAGGCTGAGCCCGGTGCCCTGGCCCACGGCTTTGGTGGTGAAAAAGGGCTCAAACACCCGGCCTGCCGCGTCGTCATCGATGCCCAGGCCGTTGTCGCTGACCGTGATCAACACATAGTCGCCGTCCGGCAGATCGGGCACTTCGTCTTCATGCGCGCGGCGGGCCTCAACGCGCAAACGGCCCCCCAGCGGCATCGCGGCGCGGGCATTCAGCGCCAGGTTGGTCAGTGCCAGTTCGAGTTCGTTGGTGTCGATGGTGACGCAGGCGGTGCCTGGCGCCACGGCCACCGTGACCTCGGTGCGAGCGCCCAGCACGGTTTGCATCAGGTCTCGCAAGTCGGGCAGCGCGCGCGACAGATCGACCGCGTGTGCATTGACCTGATGCTGCCCGGCGAAGCGCAGCAGCTGCTGCGTGAGCCGGCTGCCGACAGCCACCGCACGAAACGTGGCGGCCAGCGCCGCCTGCACATCGACTCCGCTGGTCTGGCGTTCGATCAGATGGGCGCTGTTGCTGATGATGCCCAGCAGGTTGTTGAAATCGTGTGCCACACCACCGGTCAAGCGGCCCAGGGCCTCGATGCGCTGGCTTCGCGATGCCTGCCGTTCGGCGTCGCGGGTTTTTTGCACTGCATCGGCCACATGCCGCTCCAGTTCGCTGCGCGACTGCCGCAGCGTATCGGCCGCGGTCGTCAATGCCGTGGCGCTGTCATCGGATTCGGTGCTGCCGCTGCTGCCTGCCTTGATCGCCTCGCCCGACGTCGCGCCCGACGTCGCGCCCAGTGCGAGCCGCTTCGGCTCACGCGCCGCGTCGGCGATGCCGCGCGCTGCCCACAGCACACCGGCCAGCGCGAGGCCCAGCAGCGCTAACGAGCCCACCGCCACCTTTTTCACCCCCACCGGCATCGCACCCGTCAGCGTTGGGGTCGGCGCCGCGCCCAACAACGTCCAGCCGCGCGCTGTGGTGCTGAGGTGCACGTTCATTGCGCGACCTTGCGTGGACGCAATTTCCAGCGCCAGCTCGCGGCCGGGCGCTGGCCGTTGCTGAAATTCAGAGGGCAGGTGCGACAGCGTGGCGGCAGGCCCGGGCGGCTGAGCCGCCACGATCTCACCGCCGGGGGCGATCACCTGCACCACCCAGTCGGGCGGCAGGTGTTCCTGCGCGATCAATTGCTGCAATTCGGCAGGCCGCTGCACGGCGGCGCGATCCATCACCGTCGCCAACGCCACCGTGGTGTCGCGCAACTGGCGGCTCAGTGTCTCGCGCTCCGCTTGGTACGTTTGCGAGATGACCCACACGGCTGCCGCAACTCCCGGCGCCAGCACCGACAGCACGAGCAGCAACAGGCGAGAGCGGAGGGAAGCGGTCATCTAAAAGGTGCCAGAAGTAAATCAAGGGGCCACGTGAGCTTGTTCCAGCAAACTGCGAACCGTCGCTTGTCAGCACTACCGGGTGAGGCACAGCTATTGTGGTTCTCAACCTGCGCGCCTGCGCAGCGCGCGCAGACCTGTCGCGCTCGATCAGCGGCCGGCAAGGCGTCCGTCGGCATCGGAGAACAGCACCTCGACCCGGCGATTGCGCTGGCGGCCTGCTGCGCTGCTGTTGTCGGCCACCGGATTGGCCTCGCCCCAGGCACGCACCTCGATGCGGTCGGAGGCGATGCTGCCATTCATCAGCTCGCGCTGGAAGGCCTCGGCACGGCGTTGTGACAGTTGCAGGTTCATCTCGTCGCTGCCCACGCTGTCGGTGAAGCCTTCAATCAACACCCGGCGTTCTGGGTGCCGCGTCAACACCTGCACCAGTTGCGAGACGCTGCGTTGCGCACCTGGTTGCAGGGTGGCTTTGCCGGTGTCGAACAACACGTCACCCAACGTCACCACCATGCCGCGGTCGGTCTTGCGCGCCTGCAGGTCGGAGAGCTCGCGCTCCAGAGTTTCGGCGCGACCGGCTTGCTGCAACGCCAGCAGACGCGCCGCGTCGGCCTGGTCTTTCGATATCTGCGCATCCGTCTGCGCATTGCGCGCATCAGTCTGCGCCGCGCGGGCATCGGCAGTTGCCATGTCGGCTTCGCGGGTGCGGGCCTGCAGGCGCACCTTCTCGCGTTCTGCGGTGAACTGCTGCACGCGCTCATCAGACTGCGCTTGAAGACCGATCGCCATCGCGATGTCGGCGCGTTTGCTGGCGAGATAGGCGAGGTGGCGGGTCTGGTCGACGTCGTGATCGGTGGCCCAGGCGGTTTCAGCGCGCGTCAACGCCAGCTGCGCGTTTTGCAGCTCGACCGCCCCGCTGCGTGCCACGTTCGGGTTGCTGCGCGCCTGCTCCAGCGCGCTGCGGGCCGCGACGAGGTCGGGATTCGGGGTGGGCGTGGTCTGGCAGGCGGCAAGTGCCATCAAGGCAGAGGCGGCAATCAGGGTGCGGGTGGTGTTCATGGTGGGGTCCGGAAATTCAGGCAAGGGTCAGGGCGTCGGGCGGGGAGCCTGCTTGGCCGCCGCACGGTTGAGTTCATCGCGCAGCGTCTGCAGGCCCGCCTCCAGCTCGGTGACCGCAAGCCGCGAGCGTTCGGAGCCGGCTTTGGCGCGGGCCAGCTGGGCGTCCACGTCGGCCTGCTCGGCCATGCGCATTGCGCCGCGGTCGTCGCCCGCAGTGGCCAGCGCGCGGGCTTTCTCCAGCTTGCTGCGCGCTTCATTCAGATTGACGGCGTCGAGCTCCGGCGCACCGGCAGAGCGGGCGGCTTCGATCGAGGCGTTGCTCGATGCAATCGCCGGTGCCGATGACACCGGCGTCCCACAGCCGCTGGCCAGGGCCAGGCCGACGAAGGCGCACGCGCCGAGCAGTGCGGGATAGTGGAAGGAGGTCATGCGGGTTCTCCGGCAGTCGTTGGATAAATCGTCGGGTAAGGCGTTGAAAAAGTGAGTCACAAAGCAGCTCAGGCCACCTGGGGCAAACGGTGGGCCCGCTGGGCTGGTGCTTGGGTTGTTGCTTGAGCTGTCGCTTGGGCTGGCGTGCCGCGCGGGAATGCGGTTCGGAGGCAGCGGGAACAACCGTTGCCATAGCCTAGCGCATCACCTCGCGACAAACAACCAACCACCATGGCCACCCGAAAAATCCCGTCAAAGTCATCCACCTTGCGCAGCAGCAAAACCCTGCGCGCTTCGCCCCCAGGGGCCGACAACCAGACCCTCGGCTCGGTGCTCAGCACCATGTCGGGCCCGTCGCACCCCCACGCGCCAGAGTTCAACGGCAATGACGACCATTCTGCGGCGCGGCTGGCCGATCAGAAAGCCAGCGCGCAGGCGGTGAGCGAGGCGATGCCGCACAACCCGCTGAAGGCGACCGACCTCGGCCTGGCTGCAGGCCACGACCCGCAAACCGGCCCGACCATCGAGCCGCACAGCGCGATCGTCTCCGCCAGCACGGTGCAAGAAGACATCGCCTCCGACAAGCTGGGCAACGGCATCCCTCCGATGGGCGTCAACCCGACCAACGGCCCGCTCGACCGCGTGCGCGTCGACTCGGGCGGCCAGGCCCTGACGACCAACCAGGGCGTGAAGATTTCCGACAACCAGAACTCGTTGAAAGCCGGACTGCGCGGCCCGACGCTGCTCGAAGACTTCGTGCTGCGCGAAAAAATCACGCACTTCGACCACGAGCGCATCCCTGAACGGGTGGTGCATGCCCGCGGCTCGGCGGCGCACGGCTTTTTCGAGTGCTACGAGTCGCTGGCCGACATCACCAGCGCCGACGTGTTCTCGCAAGCGGGCAAGCGCACCCCCGTGTTCACGCGCTTTTCCACGGTGGCCGGCAGCGCGGGCTCGG
>JANPNF010000075.1:0-2690 GCA_031427315.1 Burkholderiales bacterium
GCGACAGGTAGTCGTTGCCGCGCAGCTCGTCGAGCATCGCGCCGCGGATGCGCTGCGTGGCGAAGGTCTCGAACTGCACGCCCTGCGCAATGTCGAAGCGGGTCAGCGCGTCGGCCAGGCCGATCATGCCGACCTGGATCAAGTCATCGAGTTCGACGTTGGCGGGCAACTTGGCGATCATCTGGTGCGCAAGGCGCCTCACCAGCGGGCTGTATTGCTTGAGCATCGACGTGTTGTCGAGCTGTCCTTTGGCGGTGTACGTGGACATGGATGGCTCCAAAGATTCAGTTCAGCGCGCCGAGAGAAGGCGCGGCCATGGCGGGGCGCGATGAGGCCAGCTCGGCCACCGCCGGTTGCAAGGTGTCGCGCACCCAGCGCCGCAGCGCAGGGATC
This sequence comes from Burkholderiales bacterium, assembly GCA_031427315.1. GTDB lineage: Bacteria > Pseudomonadota > Gammaproteobacteria > Burkholderiales > Burkholderiaceae_C > PBB1. Next base: position 394 of record JANPNF010000075.1, read on the forward strand.
GAGGCGCTGCGCGGGTCGCTGGCCGGATCGACCTGCATCCAATCGCGCAGCACGGCACCCAAAAAATCGTCGGCGCAGGTGGCGATTTGCATCGCGATGCGCTCAGCGCGCGGCGAGCTCGGCGCCGCGCTCAGCAGCAGGTCGTGCACCAGCAGGCCGCCGCGCTGCGTCAGCAGCTTCATCGCTGCGTACGCATGCGTGACGCTGACCGGCCGGTCGTCGGCCAGCAGCAAAGGGCGCGGCCGAGTGACCGACTGACCGCGCATGAACAGGCGGCACAAATCGGCCGCACTGGCGTGCACCAGCACCACATCGGCGCCCGGCGCGGCCCGTGAAACCGCATCGAGGAATCCGGCAGTCGAGCCCTGCGCATCGACATAGCGCAGCGGCAGGCCGCGGGCGGCCAGGTACGACACCTCGTGCGACAGCGTTTCGATGGAGTCGGCCAGATCGAGCGGCGCGATCTCGTTCGGCTCGGGCGCGTTCTCGCCGGCATCGATCACCAGTGTGTGGCAGCCCTGCTCGGCAAAGCCGCTGCACAGCCGCTCGAGCATCACGCCACCGAAGGCCATGTGCGGGTTGGAGACCACCGGCACCAAGCGCACCTGCGCATGGGCGAACAGGCGGCGCAGACCGTCGGCCTGGTCGAGCGGCATCGAGGGAGAGAACGAAGTCGTCATCGCGGGAGGGGGCTGGTTCGGCGGAAAAGGGGCTGGCGCGGCGTGTGGCATCAGGCGTGTTCCATCAACGCGGCGTGCGGCGCCACCGGATGCAACTGGTGCTGCGGCGCGGCGAAGATCAGGTTCACGTCGCTGGCGTCCATGCGGTAGGCGGTGGCGAGGGTCGGGCGCAGCGCGCGGTGCAGCAGCGCGTTCGACGACAGCCGGTGCCAGTCTTCCGGCACGCGTTGGCCGTTGGCCACGCCCAGAACGGTGAGCTTGTGGCGGATCAGCGCGTCGAGCGCCGGGCCCAGCTTCACCGCCTCGTCCATCTTCGACAGCACCACGCCGCGGCAGGTGCTGGCGCGATACGAAATCAGCACGTCTTCGATCGTCTCGCCCTGCGCGGCCGAGTTGACCACCAGCAGCTTGTGGATCGAGCGGTGGCCCAGCATGTCGAGCAGCTCACGTGTGCGGGTGTCGCGCTGCGCCATGCCGGCGGTGTCGACCAGCACCATCTTCTTGGCCGACAGCAGGTCGAGCAAATCTTCCAGCGACGCGCGGTCGTGCGCTGTGTGCACTGGCACACCCAGGATGCGGCCATAGGCCCGCAGCTGCTCGTGAGCACCGACACGGTAGGCGTCGAGCGTGATCAGGCCCAGATGCGAGGCGCCGTAGCGGGTTGCAAAAGCGGCAGCCAACTTGGCGGTGGTGGTGGTCTTGCCGACGCCGGTGGCGCCGACCAGCGCGTAGACACCGCCCTGGTCTTCGAGTGCCGGCTCGCGATCGGCGCTCAGCAGATTGCGTTCGAGCACATTGGCCGCCCAGGCCATCTCGTCGGTGACGTCAGGCCCCATGCCTTCGGCCAATTTGCGGATCAGTGCGGGCGAGAAGCCGCAGTCGATCAGCTTTTGCGTGAGGCGCGCCTGCGCGGGCTGGCGCTGCAGTTTTTCCATGAAGGCCAGCGCGCTGAAGCGCTCTTCGATCATGCCTTTCATGCTGCGCAGCTCGTTCATCATGTCTTGCTGGTCGCGCCGCGTCACGCTGGCGTCAGCGGCGCTTGCAGCCGGCGTGACGGGCGGGCGCACGATCACTTCTTCGCGCAATATCGGCGGTTCGTGCAAGGACACATGGGGGTGGATGCCCATCGAGGCACCGCCGTGCAGCGCGCCGAGCACCGGCGCATGGCCGGGCGCTGCGGCAGAAGCGGCGGGCTGCGCACGCTTCATCGCCACGGCAGGGCGCGCCACCGGGGCATCGGCCATCCGTGCGGCCAGCGGACCGGCGGGAACGTCAGCAACCGGGGCCGCAGCGCGCGCAGCAGCCGTCTCGGCCTGCAGCGCCACCTGGCGACGTTTGAGCATGCGTTCGCGCACATAGTCCTGAAACGACAACGTGCTCATCGACAAGCGCTCGATGTCCTCGTCGACCGATTCGTCCGCCACCGCCGCAACGACTTCAGCCCGGGCGGGCTGCGTTCTCGCGACGCCAGGTCGGCCCGGACCCGGTCGCGCCGCGGCGGGCCGGCTGGCGGCGGCTGCCGTCGAAGGCGTGTTGCTAGGCACAGAGTCGGTTGCCATGCGCTCGATCTGCGCCATACTTTCCGGCGCTATCGCCACCACCTCGACGCCCTCGCTG
>JANPNF010000076.1:0-2235 GCA_031427315.1 Burkholderiales bacterium
GTGTCGAGGGTGTCGAAGACGGCGTCGTCGGCCTGCTGCTCGACGACGATGGCGTTGCGAAATCCGACGCGTTCGAAGGCCTTGTTCCATTCGAGGATCGCGCTTCGCACGGTGTCGCGGTAGGCCAGCGGCACATTGCGGTCGATCCAGAAAGTGAGTGGTTTGACGGGCTCGGACAGCTCGGCCGTCGGTTCCTTCTTCTCCAGCCGCCAGCGGTCGATGTAGCGCTGGCGCGGTGTGCGTACGGCGTCGTTGCCGAAGTCGAGCACGGTGGTGGTGAACAGGCCCAGGCGGGGGTCGGCGCGGCGCGGCACCATCGGCGCGTCTGGCAGCGGCGAGAGCGAATAATTCAGCGACAGCAGCATGCTGCGCGCATCCGGCAGGTAGCGCGGCAGTACTGGAGCCGGGCCGGTCTGGCCCGGTTGCGGCGACGCCAGGCTGCCGCTGGCGAAGTGCACCTGGGTCTCGATCACCGTCGCCTGCGGCGAGCCACGCACCGCGCTGATCACGGTGTGGCGCGAGTCCAGCCCGTAGCCCTGGCGGTAGGCGCGCTGCAGCGTCATGCCTATGCCCATCAGGTCGCCCAGGAACAGGCTGTTGGCTTCGATCAGGATGGCCTTGCTCACCGGGTGTGGTGCGCTCGCCACGAGGGTGCTGCCGAGCAGGCTGTTCGGAAATGAAGCCGCTACCGCCCGCGCTTCGGGCGAGCCGGCCGGCGCAGTGACGTCGGTGTTGCGCGACTGCAGCCGCACCACGTTGTGCAGACGCACGAACTCCACGACCTGGGGGCCACCCGCTCCGGCGACCGGAAAGGACATCAGGCCGCCGATCAGGAAGGCGTCATTGATGCCCGACTTGATCTTCGGCGAGAACAAGAAGGGACGGCCGAACTGGCTGGGCGGCAGCTCGATCCAGACCTTGTCGTCCTTCTGCCAGAGGGTCAGCGGCCCGTCGACGCGACTCGCTTCCTTGATGACGCTGGCGAAGCTCGGCGGTGTGCCGGCCGGCGATAGAGGTGGCGCCGAAGCCGAGGCCGTTGGCGGCTTCGCTGCCGCGGCGGTCGGTTTCGACACGGGTGCTGCACAGGCGGCCAGCAAGGCCGCGGCAAGCAGAAGGAAGGCGGAGGCGCGCATGGTCGGCCCAACCATTGTGCGTCAGTCCGTCAATCGATGATCTACCGATATCGGAACATGGCCACGAACCCGGCCGCTCGGCCGCCCGTTGTCGTTGCCCGATCAGTGGATGGGCTTGAAGCGCATGCGCTTCGGCCGCGCGCCTTCCTCGCCCAGGCGGCGCACCTTGTCGGCCTCGTACTCCTGGTAGTTGCCGGGGAAGAACACCCACTGGCTGTCACCCTCGGCGGCGAGGATGTGGGTGCAGATGCGGTCCAGGAACCAGCGGTCATGGCTGATGACCATCGCGCTGCCGGCGAATTCGAGCAAGGCCTCTTCGAGCGCACGCAGGGTCTCGACGTCGAGGTCGTTCGACGGTTCGTCGAGCATCAGCACGTTGCCGCCCTGGGCCAGCGTCTTGGCCAGGTGCAGGCGGCCGCGTTCGCCGCCGGAGAGATTGCCCACCAGCTTCTGCTGGTCGTTGCCCTTGAAGTTGAAGCGGCCGAGGTATGCGCGGCTGGGCATCACGAACTGGCCGACCACGATGTTGTCGAGGCCGCCCGAGACGTCTTCCCAGACGGTCTTTTCGCCCGCCAGGGTGTCGCGGCTCTGGTCGACAAAAGTGACCTTCGCGGTCTTGCCGATCACGACCTCACCGCTATCGGGTTGTTCGGTGCTCTGGATCATGCGGAACAGTGTCGACTTGCCGGCGCCATTCGGGCCGATGATGCCGACGATCGCACCGGCCGGTACTTTGAAGCTGAGGTTGTCGATGAGCAGTCGTTCGCCGAAACTCTTGCTGACGCCCTTGAACTCGATCACTTCATTGCCCAGCCGCTCTGCGACCGGAATGAAGATCTCGTTGGTTTCATTGCGGCGCTGGTATTCGACGTCGCTGAGTTCCTCAAAGCGCGCCAGGCGCGCCTTGCTCTTGGTCTGGCGCGCCTTGGCATTGCTGCGCACCCACTTCAGCTCTTCCTTCAACGCCTTGGTCCGGGCATCTTCCTTCTTCTGCTCGACCTCCAGCCGCGTTTGAGTCTGGTCCAGCCCGTCGGTATGGTTTACCTTACACCGAAAGCCCTGAGCGCGGTCGAGTGAGAGAATACAATAGTCGGCGGGGTCG
>JANPNF010000077.1:0-5287 GCA_031427315.1 Burkholderiales bacterium
CCACGTCGGCAAGCTCGCGCCGGAAGATTCAAGTCCGTGTGCGTGTGGTCGATACCAGGGCATGGTCTCTCCAATCCAACGACGAAGGCCTCCTCGGCCTGGTTGCCATGCAAACACTCAGGCACGACTTTGTGCCACTCACTCAGACGGTGCAGCAAGGCAACGGGCGCACAGAGCCCGTTTCGCCGGCGCTGTCGTCTGAGGCACACTCCCGCATGCGTCAAAAGCTGTCTGTACCCATGGTGCTGTCGGGGGCCGTTCGATGAGTTCTGCACCAGTCCGTCACGACCTGTCGGCACTCCCCGAGCCCGGGTCGGTTGACAATCTGAACGATAACGCCGTCCTGCTGCAGGGCGTACTCAACACCGAGTCCATCCGTCGGCTGCGCGAACTGGATCCGACGGGAGAAAGTCTTCTGCTCACACGGTTGTTCCACGCCTTCGAGACCTCGCTTAATCGGCTGCTTCCGCAGCTGGAGCGGGCCCGCGACACCTCGGATGCGGCCGGTGTGAGGCTAGTTGCGCACACGCTCAAGTCGTCTTCGGCCACCATCGGGGCGGTGCAACTCTCCAAGGTTTGTGCCGACGTCGAGGCGTTGGCGAGGGAATCGCGGCTCGATGTCGCCACCTCGGGCATCGATCTGATCCTGTCGGAGGCGCAGGCCGTGCGGCAAGCGCTGCGCAGGCTGACGGCCGCGGACGCGCCCGCCGGTGCCGCATGAATTCAAGCCTGCCCGCCGCCGATGGTGCGACCACGCAGCCGCGCGTGCTGCTGGTCGACGACGATGAAGTCAATCTGCTGCTGACTTCGATTGCGCTGCGTGAGCGTGGCTTCGTCATCACCGAGGCCGCCAGCGGGGAGCGGGCGCTCGAGCTGCTGCGTGAGGGCCAGCCTGACGCCGTGGTGCTCGACGCATTGATGCCCGGCATGGACGGCTTCGAAACCTGCCGCCAGCTCCGCCGCATGTCCGCGTTTGCTTCTCTGCCGGTGCTGATGCTGACTGGCCTCGACGACGATGCATCGATCAACCGCGCCTATGAGGCCGGCGCCACCGACTTCTTCGTCAAATCCAACCAGTGGAGCCTGCTTGACGGCCGGCTGCGCTACCTGCTGCGTTCGTCTCGCACCCGGCTCGACTTGGAACTGAGCCAGTCTCGCCTGGCGCGCGCCCAGGAATTGGCGCGGATGGGCAGCTTTGAGTGGCGGGTGGGTTCACTGGAGCCGGCGTTTTCGGCGGAAGCGTTGCATGTCTTGCAATTCGACCCGGGCACGTCGCTTCCGTTTCGCGACCTGTTGCGGATGATGCCGAAGGAAGAACGGCGCGGCAAACGCGCGCTGCTCAGCGAAACCTTGCAAAGCCAGGGCAACTTGACGCGCGACATTGCGTTGGTGTTGCCCGATGGCCAGGTGCACATCATCCACACCGAGGCGTCTCCGGAATTCAGCGAGCAAGGCCTGTTGGTTGGCTACAGCGGCATCGTGCAAGACGTGACGGACCGCTGGAATGCCGAGCACAAGATCCGCCAGCTGGCGAATTTCGACTCGCTCACCGGCCTGCCCAACCGCAACCAGTTGATTGAACGCACCGAGCGCGCACTCGACGCGGCACGCCGCATGGGCCATCAGGTCGGCCTGCTGGTGATCGATCTCGACCGCTTCAAGGTCATCAACGACACACTGGGCCACGGCGCCGGCGATGAGTTGCTGATCGAGGTCGCGCGCCGCCTGCGCTCGTGCGTGCGCCATTCCGACCAAGTTACCGACAACCTGCTCGATTCGATGGGCACGCGTGCCTTCCGCACGCTGGAGGCCATGTGTCGGCTGGGCGGCGATGAGTTTGTCGCGCTGCTGCCCGAAGTGATCGACGAACACGACGCCGAGATCGTCGCTGCCCGCGTGCTCGAACAGATGCGCGCACCGATCCACGTGGCGGGTCAAGAGTGCTTCGTCACCGCCTCGGTCGGCATCGCCCTGTTCCCGCGCGACGGCAACAATGTCGCCGAGCTGATTCGCAACTCCGACGTGGCGATGTTCGCCGTCAAGGCGCAGGGCCGCAACGCCGCCACCGTCTACCGTCCGCAACTGGCCGGCAAGGGGCGCGAAAAGCTCGAACTCGAAAGTGCCTTGCACAAGGCCATCGAACGCAACGAACTGGTGCTGCACTATCAGCCGAAGATCGATGTGCGCGGCGCCCGCATGGTCGGTGTCGAAGCGCTGATGCGCTGGCAGCGCGGCAACGTGTTGGTGCCCCCGGGCGAGTTCATCCCGCTGGCTGAGGAAAGCGGGTTGATCCGCCCCTTGAGCGAATGGGCGATCCGCGAAGCGGCCCGCCAGGCGCGGGTCTGGCTCGATGCCTTCGGCTTCACCGACTCGATCGCCGTCAACCTGCCCAGCCGGATGTTTGACCGCGGCGATCTGGTCGAGCTGATTCATGAGGCGGTCGTCGCCAATGGCGTGCCGCACCATTCGCTGGTGCTCGAGATCACCGAAAATTCGCTGATGAAGGATCTGCAAAGCGTGATCCCCTCGCTGCACCGGCTCAACGAGATCGGCGTTGAAATCTCCATCGACGATTTCGGCACCGGGTATTCCTCGCTGGCCTACCTGACCACCTTGCCGATCAGTGAATTAAAGATCGACCGCGGCTTCGTCCGCGACCTCGGCATGACGCCGCAGAGCTCGGCCGTCGTCACCGCGATCGTTGCGCTGGCAAGGTCGCTGGGCCTGCGTGTGGTGGCCGAAGGGGTCGAGAACCTGCGCCAGATGGAAGTGCTGCACCGGCTCGGCTGCGGCGTGATGCAGGGCTTTTTGTTCAGCAAGCCCAGGCCGGCTGACGAGATCCAGTCCTGGCTCGAAAGCACGGTGCTGCCCCGCAACGCGTCGTGGATCGGTCTGGCGACCGATAAGATGTCCAGCGATTCCTCACGCGGCATGGCCTCGCGGCCGGCGCGCACGCCAAACAACGCGGACTGAGCCATGGGCAGCATGACACCGCCGGCAAGGGGCGGCGTTGCCGCTGTACCGATGGCAGCCCCCGCCACCTCCGCAGCCGATGGACATGCTGCCCAGCTGGCCGAAGCGGCCTTGCGCCGATTGGCGCAGTACAAGCTCGAACCGACCCCCGACAACTATGCGCGTGCGTACCAGGTCGAGCAGGGCGTCACACCCGCCGGTGGCGACTCACTGGCCACCTTGATCGAAGCCATCGTCCGTGGCATCGAGCGGGGCGGCAAACAGTGGACGCTGGCGCGCAAGAAGGACAGCCTGGCGCGCGTGCTCAGCGGCAGCCGTGGCGATGCCGCCCGGCTGCAGCAGCGACTGCGCCAACTAATCGGTAGCTGGGACTCCGACCACCTTGCCGACGTGAAGGTTGCGAATGAAGTTTCGGAAGCTCCTGCCGAAGCGGCGGGTGCCACGCTTCAGGTGCCGGATGGGCCCGATGCATCTCTCCGTGTCGTCGCCGCGCTCGGCCAGACAGTGGTGCGCGCCTTGCCACCAAAAGAGCGCAACGGTGATCTGGCTGCGGCCATCGCACAGGCTGCGCAACGCATTCAGAGCGTAGGGGCCAGCGAGGCTGCGGCCCATGAGGTCGAAGGCCTGTGCGAGCGCGCCGATTGGGTGCTGCAACACCGCGACCACCTGTTCGAGCAGATCAGCGGGCTGTGCCTCGAATTGACCGCCAGCCTGACCGATCTGGCCGAAGACGACAGCTGGGCGCAGGGCCAGTGCGATGCGATGCGGTTGACCGTTGAGGAAGGCCTGACCGCGCGCGGCGTCAAGTCGGTCAACGAATTGCTGCGCAACACGCGCGCCAAACAGGCCGAGCTGCGCAGCGAGCGCGATGGCGCACGCGACGCGCTCAAGCAGCTGATCAACCGCATGCTGAGCGAGCTCGATGTGCTGGGCTCGCAGACCGGTCGTTTCCATGAAAGCGTGGGCCGCTACGCCGAGGTGATCGAGCGCGCCGACACGCTGGAAAGCCTGGCGGGTGCGGTGCGCGAGATGGTCGAGGAAAGCCGCACTGTGCAGGGCCTAGTCGTGCAGGCGCAGCGCCGTCTGCACGACGAGCGCATGCGCGCCACCAACCTGTCGCAGCGCGTCGATGAGCTCGAAGGCGAACTCCGCCGCCTGTCGGACGAAGTGTCTACCGATCAACTGACGCAGATTGCCAACCGCCGCGGCTTGCTGCAGGCCTTCGACGTCGAATGTGCGCGTCTGCAGCGCAACGCGGCCGATGAGCCATCGGGTGCTGCTATGCCGGGCGTGGGGGGTCTGGGTGGACTGGCGATCGGCCTGCTCGACATCGACAACTTCAAGCGCCTGAACGACGAGCTCGGCCACGCCGTTGGCGACGAGGCGCTGAAGGCACTGGCGGCGATGGTCGCCAAGACTTTGCGGCCGACCGATGTGGTGGCCCGCTACGGCGGCGAGGAATTCGTCGTGCTGCTGCCCGACACTCCGGTCGATGAGGGCCAGCAGATCCTGACCCGGCTGCAGCGTGCGCTCACCGGCGGGCTGTTCATGCACGAGAACAAGCAGGTGTTCGTCACTTTCTCGGCCGGTGTCACGGCCTTCCGCGTGGGCGAACGGATCGAAGAGGCGCTGGAGCGCGCCGACGTCGCGCTATACCAGGCCAAGCGCGCCGGCAAGAACCGCACGCTGATCGGCTGACCCGCATTGGCATGGCGCCTCCCGGTTGAACGCGCTGCAGAAGGCTGGCCCAAACCCAGCGAAGCGCGCGCCCGGCACGCTCTGCTGTCGCCCATTCTTCGGCGACACTTCGCTGGCCGCGCGGGGCACGCATCTTGCGCGACCGCGTCATTGATTTTCCGTGCGCCGCATCGACAGCCGAGAACCGATTTCCCCGATGGACACCTTCATCCAGCAGCTCATCAACGGGCTGGTGCTCGGCAGCGTGTATGCGCTGATCGCGCTCGGCTACACGATGGTCTACGGGATCATCAACCTAATCAATTTCGCGCACGGTGAAATCTTGATGGTGGGCGCATTGACCAGCTGGACGGTGGTGACCGCGCTCGCCGACAGTGGCCTGCCGGGCTGGCTGATGATGCTGATCTCGCTGGTCGCTGCCATTGCGGTCTGCACGGTGCTGAACTTCGGCATCGAGAAAATCGCCTACCGCCCACTGCGCAACGCGCCGCGCCTGGCGCCGTTGATCACCGCGATGGGCGTGAGCCTGCTGCTGCAGACGCTGGCGCTGATCATCTGGAAGCCGAACCCGAAGCCGTACCCGATCCTGCTGCCGGCCGAGCCCTTCCACATCGGT
>JANPNF010000078.1:0-20382 GCA_031427315.1 Burkholderiales bacterium
GCGCCGGAAAAACTGCCCAGCGACCTGATCTGGTTCAAGTGGGAAGCTTACCTGACTTGGATGACCGGCTTTCTGCTCCTCATCGTCCTGTATTATCTGCAGGCCGAGACTTATCTCATCGATCCATTGGTGATGGCACTCAGCCAATGGCAGGCGATCGGGCTCTCGGTGGCGAGCCTTGTTGCTGGCTGGCTGGCTGGTCTATACCGCACTCTGCCGCTCGCCCATTGGCGCGTCTGGCCACCAAGCTCGGTGCGGTGCCGGTGCCACCGAGCGCCCCCGCAGGAATCTTGAAGGTAGCCATTCCCGCCGACGCGGCCGCTGCGCCCAGCCCCAGGCGCGCGGCAGCGCCGCGGCCTTCAGGCGCGCCCCATTGGGCCTACGAGGGCGAGCATGGCCCTGCCGCCTGGGCCCAGTTGGCGCCCGAAAACGCCACCTGTGCCAATGGCCACAGGCAAAGCCCGATCGACATCACCGACGGCATCAAGGTCGAGCTCGATGCGGTGCAGTTCGCCTACCAACCAACAGGCTTTCGCGTGATCGACAACGGCCACACGGTGCAGGTCAACGTGGCGCCGGGCAACACGATTGAGGTGCTGGGCAAGCGCTACGAGCTCGTGCAGTTTCACTTTCACCGGCCGTCTGAGGAGCGCATCGACGGCAAGCCGTTCGACATGGTGGTTCATCTGCTTCACAAAAGCGCCGACGGCCAGCTCGCGATGGTCGCGGTGCTGCTCGAGCGCGGCAGCGCGCAGCCGGTGGTGCAGTCGGTGTGGAACAACCTGCCGCTGGAGCAGGGCAGCGAGGTGGCGGCCAAGGGCAGCATCGACCCGGTCGGGTTGCTGCCGAGCGACCGCCGCTACTACACCTACATGGGCTCGCTAACCACCCCGCCGTGCAGTGAAGGCGTGTTGTGGATGGTGATGAAGACGCCGGTGCACATCTCGCCTGAGCAACTGGACATATTCGCGCGGCTTCACCCGATGAACGCGCGGCCGATCCAGGCACTGCGCGGGCGCCGCATCAAAGAATCGAACTGATCGTGCACTCTCTCAGTCTGCCAGGAAGCAGCACCCCATGACGTCCTACCTGTTGCGTGCGATCGGCCAGCTCCCGGTGGGGCGCAAGCTGCTGTTGATCTATCTGCTGGATTTGACGGCGGTCATCTACATCTCCGGCATCCTGATCAACGAGAAGTACATCTCGATCGATTTTTCTCGAAAGGAGCTGGCAGGCAACGCCTACATCGCTCAGGTGCGTGATGTGTTGGTGGCTCTGCCGACCCCGTTGCCCACGCCACCGGCGTCGTCATCCGCGCCTGCCGAGGCCGCCGTGGCCGATGCCCCTCTCCACCTCGATCGCGTCCAGTGGGAGCCACGACTCGCCGCACTGCGAAGCGCTGAAGTGGCGCATGGCGAAGGCATGAAGTCTGCCGATGCCAGTGCGGCTTTCATTGATGCCTTGCAGGCCGCGATGAGCCAGCCGAGCTTCGAGGCCAGCGATCTGGCGATGGCCATGGTGGCCGGCCGCGAGCTGCTGACCCGCATCGGAAACCAGTCGAACCTGATCCTCGACCCCGACCTCGACAGCTACTACACGATGTCGATCGTGCTGCTGCGCCTGGCCGAGCTGCAGGATGTACTGGCGCAGAACGCCTACAAGGCCGTCGAGCTGAAACAGGCCAACCCCGACCAGCACAGCCGCCTGCAGACCGAGTTGCTGATCCTCGAAGGGCGCCTCGATGCCGCGCTCACAGGCACCGAGTCCGATTACTCCGAAGCCCTGGCGGCCGGCACACCCGTGCTGAAGGCCGCGCTCGATCCGACCCGCCAGAAGCTGGTGGATGCGGTCAAGGCCTTCCGCGCGGTGCAAACCCAGATCGACGCCGCCGATGTGAGCACGGTTCGGTCATTGATGGCGCAGCGCCACGCCGAGGCGCGCGCTGCCCTGCACGAGACCTGGCAGGCCGCGGCCGTCGGGCTGGACGGCGTCATCCAGGTGCGGGTCGACGGCCTGTTCAGCCGCATGTGGATTCATCTCGGCACGGCGGTGGGCTTGCTGATGCTGATCCTCGGCATCGTTTACTTCGTCGCGCGCCAAATTGCGCTGCCGCTGCAGCGGCTGGCCGGGGTCGCTGGGCGCGTCAGTGCGAGTGGCGACTACACCCTGCGCGCTTGCCACGACAGCCGCGACGAGATCGGCCAGCTGGTGAAGGCTTTCAACGGCATGCTGGAGGACCTGGACCGCGACCGTGCGGATCGCGAAGAACTGGCGGCTTCGGCACGCGCCGAGGAGGCTCAGCGCGCGCTGCTCGAATCGTTCCCGATGCCGCTGATCGTCACCTCGATCCCTGAGCACCGCGTGCTGCACGCCAACGAGCCGGCCCAGGCGTGGTTGCAGCATCTGACGACCGACCCCTGGAGCCAGCGCCTCGAGCCGCAGGCCCGCACGCGGTTCTTCTCGCGCCTGAGCGACCAGGAAGCCGTTGACGGCTTCGAGGTGCAGTGGCTCTCAGGTGACAAGCGCCCGGGTGCCTCGCGCGGGCCGTGGGCGTTGCTGTCGGCACGCCGGCTGTCGTATCAGGGCCAGCCGGCGTTGCTGACGGTGTTCACGCCAATCGATCAGATCAAGCTGCTGGAGCAGCGCCTGAAGCTCTGGGCCAAGGTGTTCGAGGCATCGTCAGAAAGCATCATCATTTTCGATGTCGAGCGCCGCATCCTGACCGCCAACACGGCGTTCAGCCGCGATTGCGGCTGGGGTGTCGAAGAGGTGGTTGGCCAGACGCCCGAGTTCCTGTACTCGTTGCGGCACGAGCCCGATTTCTACGAGACGCTGTGGCAATCGGCCGTCATCCGCGGAATGTGGCAGGGCGAGGTCTGGCTCAAGCGCAAGACCGGCGAGGAGTACCCGACCTGGCTGATCGCCAACGCGGTGCGTGACAGCGATGGGCGCATCACGCACTTCGTCGCCGCGGGTGTCGACATCACCGAGCACAAGGTCAGCCAGGAGCGCATCCACCACCTGGCGCACCACGACGTGCTGACCGATCTGCCCAACCGCTCGCTGTGCCTGGAGCGACTGCGCATGGCCGTCGAGCAGGCCGGGCGCACCGGCCAGCATGTGGGCGTGGTGTTCATCGACCTCGACCGGTTCAAGAACATCAACGACTCGATGGGCCACCATGTCGGCGACGCGTTGCTGCGCTCGGTGTCGAAGCGGCTGCTGTCGGCGGTGCGTGCGGGCGACACCGTCAGTCGCCTCGGCGGCGACGAATTCGTCGTCGTGCTCAACGGCGTGGGCAGCGTCGAGGAAATTGCCAGCATCGTCGATGAGCGCATGCTGCCGCTGGTGCGTGAGCCGCACCGGGTCGAAGGCGTGCAACTGCATGTGTCGTGCAGCGCCGGCATGGCGGTGTTCCCGCAGGACGGTCGCGACATCGACCACCTGATGCGCCATGCCGATGCAGCGATGTACCAGGCCAAGGCGGGCGGCCGCGACCATGCGCTGTTCTTCACCCCCGAGTTCCACGCCCAGGCGCAGGAGCGGCTCGCCATCGAAAACGATCTGCGCGAGGTGGTGGCGCGCGGTGAATTGCAGCTGCATTACCAGCCGCGCATCGAAGCGGCCAGCGGGCTGATCAACGGGATGGAGGCGCTGGTGCGCTGGCAGCGTCCTGGCCACGGCCTGGTGTCGCCGGCCGTATTCATCCCGATCGCCGAAGAAACCGGGCAGATCGTGCCGATCGGCGCCTGGATCTTCGGCGAGGCCTGCCGCCAGCAGGCCGCCTGGCGCGAGGCAGGCCTAGGCAGCATCCCGATCTCGATCAATGTGTCGGTGATCCAGCTGCGCGATGCGAACTTCCCGACCCAACTTCGCCACATGCTCGCCTTGCACCGGGTCGAAGCGTCGATGATCGAGCTGGAGCTGACCGAAACCTTCTTGATGGAAAACGCGATCTCCACGGTGGAGAGCTTGCAAAAGCTCAAGGAGATCGGTGTCTCGCTGTCGATTGACGATTTCGGAACCGGCTACTCCAGTCTGAATTACCTGCACCAGTTCCCGATCGACAAACTGAAGATCGACCAGAGCTTCGTGCGAGACATTCTGGTCGACCCGGCGGACTGGGCGATCACCCAGGCCATCATCGGACTCGGCCACACGCTGGGCCTGCGGGTGGTGGCCGAGGGCGTCGAACGCGACGAAGAAGCCGAGTGGCTGCGCGATGCCGGCTGCGACGAATTGCAGGGCTATTTGTTCAGTCGGCCGATGGCCGCTGATGCGGTTCCAGCCTGGCTCGTCGGCCGGTCTCTGGCGCCGTTGGCTGCGCCGCGCGGACACCTGAAGGCGCTGCCGCACCGGGAGCGAGGCTTCGCCCACGTTGCCTAGCAGGATGTTGCGTTTTGCCCACCCCGCCATTGCGTATTACTCCCCATCTCGTCGATCCTTGGGTGAAGCGCGCTCAGCATTCCGGCCATTTGCGCAATGTGGCGCACTGTCGGGGTACCACGATGACACTTATCTCAAACCCGTCTGCCGACCGTTACAGCTCCCTTTCGATGTTTTTTCACTGGAGCCTGGCGCTGTTGGTGCCGGTCCAGATTGGCATGGGTTGGTACATGCTCAGCATCGAAGACCAGTCTGGCAGCGGCTGGTACTTCGCTCTTCACATTTCACTCGGGCTGACCGCAGCGCTGTTGATCGCGCTGCGGTTGATGTGGCGAGCGCGTAAAGCGCCGCCGGAGTTGCCTCTCGAGGTACCGGCTTGGCAGATCAAGTGGGCTCGAATCAGCCATGTGTTGCTGTACACGTTGATGTTGCTGATGCCGCTCACCGGCTACGTGGGCGCGACCCTCAGTGGCGAGGCGATGTACTACTTCGGGCTGCCGCTGCCGAGTTGGTCCGCCAAAGATCAGGTTTTGAAGGAGCAGTTCTTCACTGCACACTCATTCATTGCCTGGATGCTTGTCTCGGTGATCGCTATCCATGTGGGCGGGGCTTTCAAGCACCTGCTGATTGACAAGGACGCGGTGTTTCGACGCATGTGGCCACTCTAGGGTACCGATCGTCTGCCGCAAACGACGCCACCAGCGGTGAATGAATTTGGCTCAGAGAACAAACTTATGCCAGGAGTTCAACACCGGGAGCGCCACCGCACCGTGCACATCGGCTGGCTGCGAGCCGCCGTGTTGGGTGCCAACGACGGCATCGTCTCTACCGCCAGCCTGATCGTCGGCATCGCTTCGGCCCATTCGGGCAAGACGCAGGTTCTTGTGGCTGGCGTGGCAGCCTTGGTCGCCGGTGCCATGGCGATGGCGGCAGGTGAGTACGTGTCGGTCAGCTCGCAAGCCGACACCGAGGCGGCCGACCTGTCGAAGGAGCGTCTAGAACTCGAAAATTCGCCCGACCACGAGTTGCGCGAACTGACGGCGATCTACGCGGCGCGCGGCCTGGATCACGCGTTGGCAGCGCAGGTGGCCGGTCAGCTCATGGCGCACGACGCACTCGGTGCGCACGCCCGCGATGAACTGGGAATCACCGCATTCGTTAGTGCCAAGCCGGTGCAGGCCGCCGTCGCGTCGGCCGCGTCCTTTGCCGTGGGGGCGGCACTGCCGCTTGCAGCGGTCATGCTTGCGCCCGAGCGCTTCATGGTGTTTGGCGTGGGTGCCACTTCCCTCGTGTTCCTGACTGCGCTGGGTGCGTTGTCCGCCCGGGTCGGTGGCGCGCCTGTGGTGCCGGCTTCGGTTCGCGTCGCCGGCTGGGGCGCCCTGGCGATGGCAGTGACAGCGAGCGTCGGTGCGCTGTTCGGCGGCCTCGCCTGAGGCTTGATCGTGAGGCATTCGTCAGCGCAGGAGCCGCAATCACACCGCCGACTCGGCCGAACAGTTCGCCAGGCATCGAGTGCCGACAGCTGCATGGTGGCAATGCCAATCACGTTCGTTGTGACTTTGCGATCGGGCGAAATTTGATGCCGGCCGGCGTGACGCGACCTTGGTGGTAAGCGTCACATTTGCCGATTCTTTCAGCGCACTTTGTTCTGCCGCATGCCCAGCGCAGCTGTCAGAGGTGACCGTGAGGCTTCAGCGTTGCCCTGGCGTCCCTTCAGGGCGAAGGAGGGATGGACGGGCTTCTACACTGCGCCTTTTTACGCAGGAGCAAGCGATGGCGATGCTGGTGGCCGGTCTGTTGATCTTTCTCGGCGTGCATGCCACGTCGATCTTCGCGCCGGCGTGGCGCAACGCCCAAATGGCTGCGCGCGGTGAGGCGCTGTGGAAGGGCGGCTATGCGCTGCTGTCGCTGATCGGGTTGGTGCTGATCGCCTACGGCTACGGCGTGGCCCGCAGCAACCCGGTCGTGCTGTACGAGCCGCCCGCCTACCTACGGCACGTGGCCTGGACGTTGATGCTGCCGGTGTTTCCGCTGTTGCTGGCGGCCTACCTGCCCGGCCGCATCTCTGCCGCCACCAAGCACCCGATGCTGGTGGCGGTCAAGCTGTGGGCGCTGGCGCATTTGCTGGCCAACGGCACGCTGGCCTCGACGCTGCTGTTCGGCGCCTTCCTCGCGTGGGCGGTGGCCGACCGCATTTCGCTCAAGCGCCGACCGGTGCCACCCGTCGCGGGCCGTGCCGTCACCGCGCCACCCGGCCGCTTCAACGACGCGATCACCATCGTGGCGGGACTGGGTTTATATGCAGCCTTCATTGGTGCGCTGCACCTGTGGCTGATTGGCGTGTCGCCCCGCTGAATCGAGGCTGGCGCCGCCGATTTCGGCGCGGCTGTGCGCCATTCCTCACACATTACTTTCAAAGGCCTCTTCAACCGCTTGTTTTTGAAGGAATTTTCACTTCCGAGTTTTGAAACATCGGCTAAGTCGTTGATTTGATTGAATATATTTTGTATCCGCGTTGACCCAGGCGGATGCGATGCGCTACAGTGGAAGTTGGTGCATTTTTCTGGGTTTTTGTGGCAAATATGGTGTTTCAGGGGCCTGCGGCACTGACCTTGGATACCAAGGGCCGCTTGACCATGCCCGCGCGCCACCTGACTGTGCTGCGGGCGATGGCGCTGACCCAGCTCACCCTCACCAAGCACCCCGACGGTCCGCTGATGGTGTTCCCTCGCCCCACCTGGGATGAGTTTCGCGACCGCATCAACGCCTTGCCGATGGAGGCCGTGCGCTGGAAGCGGGTTTTTCTCGGCAACGCGATGGATGTCGAGCTCGATGCGTCCTCGCGTGTGCTGATCGCGCCCGAGCTGCGCAAATCGGCCGGCCTGGACCGCGAGGTGATGCTGATCGGCATGGGCAGCCACCTCGAGCTGTGGGGCGCCGCGCAGCACGCAGCGCATGAAGCCGAAGTGCTCCAGGGCGCGATGCCGGACTCGCTCAAGGGCTTCACCTTCTGAACGGGTTGTCGATGACCGCGCCCGTTGCCACCTTTGCACACACCACCGTCTTGCTGGGCGAAGCGGTCGAAGCCTTGCTGGGCGAGGTGGGGCATGACACCGACAGCGACGCCGACGGTGTGCTCAACGGCACCTATGTCGACGGCACCTTCGGGCGCGGCGGCCACAGCCGGGCGCTGTTGCAACGCCTTGGCGAACGTGCTCGCGTGATCGCCATCGACCGCGATCCGGAGGCAGTCGCGGCCGCGCAGACCGATGCCGTGCTGGCCGACCCACGCTTTTCCGTCCACCACACCCGCTTCGGCCAGCTGGTGCCGACGCTGGCTGCAGCCGGCATCACGCGCATCGACGGATTGCTGCTCGATCTGGGCGTGTCGTCGCCGCAAATCGACAGCCCCGAGCGCGGTTTCAGTTTTCGTTTCGACGGCCCGCTGGACATGCGGATGGACACGACCCGGGGCGAAAGCGCCGCGGACTTTCTGGCCCGCGCCGACGAGCGCCACATTGCGGAGGTGATTCGTGACTATGGGGAAGAACGGTTTGCTGTACAGGTTGCAAAGGCGCTTGTTGCTCGGCGCGAAAGCGGGAGCCCAGTTCGAACCACAAGGGAACTTTCCGAAGTCGTGGCTGGTGCGGTCAAAACCCGCGAGCCGGGCCAGAACCCTGCAACGCGCACATTTCAAGCGCTTCGGATTTTTGTCAACGCCGAGCTTGAGGAGCTCGAACAAGGCCTGAACGCGGCCCTCGAATTGCTGTCGCCCGGTGGACGGCTGGTGGTGATCAGTTTCCACTCGCTCGAAGACCGCATCGTCAAGACGTTCATCGCGCGCGAAAGCAAGCCGACCTTCGACCGCCGTGCGCCGTTCGCGCCCGAGCTGCCAATGCGTTTGCGCGCGCTCGGCCGCGTCAAGCCGGGCGAGACCGAGTTGCGCGCCAACCCGCGCGCGCGCTCGGCGGTGATGCGGGTGGCCGAGCGCACCGACGCACCGGCACCTTACGCCGCCACCGGAGCCAGACGGTGACGCGCCTGAACCTGATCCTGTTGGTGGCCCTGCTGCTCAGCAGCGTGTACCTGGTGCGGGTGTCGTACGACGAGCGGCGCCTCTTTACCGCCCTCGACCGCGCGCGCAACGAGCAACGGCAGCTCGAAACCGAGCATGGCCGCCTGCAGGCCGAGCAACAGGCCCAGGCCACGCCGACCCGCATCGACAAGACCGCGCGCGACAAGCTGCACATGGTGCCCGCCACCTCGGCCATCGTGAAGCAGGTCGTGGTGTCGTCAGCAACGTCGGCCAACACCCCCTCGCAAGGGCAGCCATGAGCACCGGCCGTCGCCCAGAGCGCGCAACGACACGGCCTGCCGGCAGTGCCCGCAGCCTCAACTACGCCAGCAGCCCGCTGCTCGCTTCGCGCACACCAGCCTCTCGCTCGAAGCTGCTGGTGGCGCTGGTGGGCCTCGGTTTTCTGGTGCTGCTGGGCCGCGCGGTGTATGTGCAGGCGATCGGCGCCGATTTCTACCTGAAGCAGGGCGAGATTCGTTATGCCCGCACGCTGGATTTGTCGGCCAGCCGTGGCCGCATCCTCGATCGCAACGGCCAGCTGATGGCGGCCAGCGTGCCGGCGCCCTCGCTGTGGGCGATCCCGAAGGACTTCAAGGCCGACCCAGCCGAGCGCGCGCGCGCCTGGCCCGCCTGATCGGCATGACACCCGCCCAGCTGGAAGACCGGCTCGGCGACAGCGCGAACTTCGTCTGGCTGCGCCGACAGGTCGACGACACGCTGGCCAAGGACGTGCTGGCCCTTGGCCTGTCCGGGGTCCATCAGGTGCGCGAATTCCGCCGCCAGTACCCCGAAGGCGAGGCCGCCGCCCATGTGGTCGGCTTCACCAACATCGAAGACTTCGGGCAGGAAGGCATCGAGCTCGCGTTCCAGAAGGACCTGGTCGGCCGCCACGGCAGCCGGCGCGTCATCAAGGACCGCATCGGCCGTGTCGTCGAGGACATCGGTGACAGCGTGGCGCCGGTCGATGGCCGCGACATCCAGCTGTCGATCGATTCGAAGCTGCAGTACTTTGCTTACCGGCGGCTGCGCGAGGCGGTGGTCGAGAACAAGGCCAAGGCGGGCAGCGTGGTGGTGCTCGATGCGCAGTCCGGCGAGGTGCTGGCACTCGCCAACTACCCGAGCTATGCACCGTCGGACCGGCGCAACCTGAGCGGCAACCAGCTGCGCAACCGCGCACTCACCGACACCTTTGAGCCGGGCTCGACCGTCAAGCCGCTGATCGCCGCATGGGCGCTGGAGACCGGCCGCGTCAAGGCCGACACCGTGATCCGCACCGCGCCGGGCCATGTGTCGCTCGGCCCCTTCATCGTGCGCGATACCCATCCGCACGGCGACATGACGGTGTCGGAGGTGATCCAGAAGTCGAGCAACATCGGCGCGATGCGCATGGGGCTGATGTTTGCGCCGCGCGAGATGTGGGAGCTGTACGCCAGCGTCGGTTTTGGGCAAAAGCCGCAGATCGGCTTTCCCGGGGTGGTCGGCGGGCGGCTCAAATCCGTCAAGCAACTCGACGAGATCACCCGCGCGACGATGAGCTACGGCTACGGCCTGTCGGCATCGCTGTTCCAGATCGCGCATGCCTACACCGTGTTTGCGCACGACGGCGAGTTCATCCCGGTCACACTGATGAAAAGCGACAACCCCGAAGGCGCTGCGAAGGTCGGCGGCGTGCGGGTGATCTCGGCACAGACCGCGCAAACGGTGCGCCAGATGCTCAGCCTGGTCACTGGTCCCGGCGGCACCGCACCGAAGGCGCAAACGCCCGGTTACTCGGTCGGCGGCAAATCGGGCACCGCTTATGCGCACGAGGGCAAGGGCTACGACACGAAGAAATACCGCTCGTGGTTCGTCGGCCTCTCGCCGATCAAGGCCCCGCGCATCATCGTCGCGGTGATGGTCGATGAGCCCACCGCAGGCAAATGGTACGGCGGCGAAGTTGCCGCGCCGGTGTTCAGCGACCTGGTGCAGCACACCCTGCGCATGCTTGGCGTGGCGCCCGATCTTGACGTGAAGTCGCAGATCGTCGCGCGCAATGCGCCGGCCGAGGACGAGAGCTTCTGATGGCGCTGCAGCAACTCGGCTCGGTCCCCGCAGCGCTGTCGTGGCTGGTGCGGAGCGGCGCGCGCGGCCTGGTGACCGACAGCCGTCGGCTCGAGGCGGGCGACGCCTTCATCGCCTGGCCCGGTGGAATGCACGACGGCCGGCAGCATGTGCTTCCGGCGCTGGCAGCGGGCGCGGCGGCCTGCGTGGTCGAGGCCGACGGCGCCGAAGCGCTGGGCTTCGATGATTTGCGCATCGCGGCGATGGATGGCCTGAAAGCCAACGCCGGCCCGCTGGCGAGCGCGTTCTTCGGTGTGCCCAGCGAGCGCTTGTCGGTGATTGCGATCACCGGCACCAACGGCAAAACCTCGACCGCATGGTGGACGGCGCAGGCCATGTCGGCACTCGGCCGGCGCTGCGGCATGGTCGGCACACTCGGCGTGGGCACGGTGCCGGGCCCTGGCGGCAATGCAGACCCCGCGGCGCTGGTGTCCACCGGCCTGACCACACCCGATCCGGTCACGCTGCAGCGCGCCTTCAAGCGATTTGCCGACGACGGCTTTGCTGCTTGCGCGATCGAGGCCTCGTCGATCGGCCTGGTTGAAGAGCGGCTGTCGGGCACGCACATCGACGTGGCGGTGCTCACCAACTTCACCCAGGACCACCTCGACTTCCATGGCTCGATGGACGCCTACTGGCAAGCCAAGGCCGGGCTGTTCGACTGGCCCGGCTTGCGCGCGGCGGTGCTCAATGTCGACGACGCTCGCGGCCTTCAGTTGCAAGGCAAGCTGGCCGGCACCCCGATCGATTTGTGGACGTATTCGGCCGACCCATCGCCAACAGCTCGGCTGTGCGCCCGCGACATCCGCTACGTGGACGACGGCCTGGCATTCGAGTTGGTCGAGGCAGGGGCGCATTCGGTGGCGCTGCGCAGCGGGCTGATCGGCGACTACAACGTGTCCAACCTGCTGGCAGTGGTCGCAACGCTGCGCGCACTCGGCGTCACGCTGGCCCACGCGGCACGCGCCTGCGCCTTGCTGACCTCGGTGCCCGGCCGCATGCAGCGGGTGCTCGCAGCCGAGCCTGGCGCTGGGCCGCAGCCCGAAGTGCTGGTCGATTACGCCCACACGCCGGACGCGCTGGACAAGGCCTTGCGCGCGTTGCAGCCGCTGGCCGCCGCACGCGGTGGTGCGCTGTGGTGCGTGTTCGGCTGCGGCGGCAACCGCGATGCAGGCAAGCGGCCGCTGATGGGCGCGATCGCTCAGCGCCACGCGCAGCAGGTGGTGGTCACCAGCGACAACCCGCGCGATGAAGACCCTGGCGCGATCATCACCGCCGTGCTCGCGGGCATCACCGAGACGGCCACCACCCGCGTCATCGAAGACCGCCGCGCGGCGATTGCTCACGCGGTGAACCAGGCACAGCTGAACGATGTGGTGTTGATCGCCGGCAAGGGCCACGAGGACTACCAGGAAATCGCTGGCACCCGGCATGCGTTCGACGATGTCGTCGAAGCCCGGGCGGCCTTGCAAGCGCGTGCCGCCACCGGAGTCATCCCATGATGACGCTGGCCCAGGCGCACGCGCTGCTGCCGGGCTCGCGCCTGATCGGCGACGCTGGTACGGCCGTGCTGCGCGTCCACAGCGACACCCGCAGCCTGCGCGCGGGCGATCTGTTCGTTGCGCTGCGCGGCGAGCGCTTCGATGCGCATGACTTCCTGCCGCAGGCCCAGGCTGCGGGTGCGGTGGCCGCACTGGCCGAGCACGGCCTTGCCGCAGCGGGCCTGCCCGGTCTGGAAGTGGCCGACACGCGCGCCGCGTTCGGCACCTTGGCCACCGGATGGCGACGCGGCTTCGCCTTGCCGCTGCTCGCAGTCACCGGCAGCAACGGCAAGACCACGGTGACGCAGATGATCGCGGCCATCCTGCGCGCCTGGCTGGGCGATGCCGCGTTCTCGACCGAAGGCAACTTCAACAACGACATCGGCGTGCCGCTGACGCTGCTGCGCCTGCGCGCCGATCAGCACCGGGCAGCGGTGGTCGAGCTCGGCATGAACCACCCGGGCGAGATCGCCCAGCTCGCCGCGATGGCTGCACCCACGGTGGCGCTGGTCAACAACGCGCAGCGCGAGCACCAGGAATTCATGGCCAGCGTCGAGGCGGTGGCGCGCGAGAACGGCAGCGTGATCGCGTCGCTGGCGGCCGACGGCGTGGCGGTGTTTCCGGCCGATGAGGCCCATACCCCGCTGTGGCGCGCACTCGCTGGCGTCCGCCGCGTGATCACCTTCTCGCACGGTACGCCGGGCACCACCCGCGTGGCCGCCGACGTCACGGCCGACGCCGATTGGGCCGTCGATCACTGGGCTGTCGCGTTGCACACGCCGGCGGGTGATGCCACCTTGCGACTGCACATCGCCGGCCGCCACAACGTGAAGAACGCACTCGCGGCTGCGGCCTGCGCGCTGGCCGCAGGCTGCCCGCTGGCCGCGGTTGCGCACGGGCTCGAAGCCTTCACCGCAGTCAAGGGCCGCTCACAGGCCAGCCGCATCGAGCGCGGGGGGCAGCGCGTCACGCTGGTCGACGACAGCTACAACGCCAACCCCGACTCGGTGCGCGCCGCGATCGACGTGTTGGCTGGCCTGCCCGCGCCGCGCTGGCTGGTGCTGGGCGACATGGGCGAGGTGGGCGACCAAGGCGTCGCGTTTCACCGCGAGGTCGGCGCTTATGCGCGCAGCGCGGGCATCGACTCGCTGTGGACCGCGGGGCCGCTGTGTGCGCACGCGGCGGCCGCTTACGGCACCGCGGCCCGTCATTTCGACAACGTCGAGTCGCTGCTGGCCGTGCTGGCCGTGCTGCACGAGGCACCCGAAGCCGCGTCGGTGCTCGTCAAGGGCTCGCGCTTCATGCGGATGGAGCGTGTGGCCGCCGCGCTGAAGTCTGCGCCGGTGCCATCCACTGCATCCGCTGGGACTGCCAATGCTGCTTAGCCTCGCGAGCTGGTTGCAGACGCTGTCGCCGGAGTTCGGCTTCTTTCGCGTGTTTCAGTACCTCACCTTCCGCGCGGTGATGGCCGCGATGACGGCGCTGTTGATCGGCCTGGCGTTCGGGCCGTGGGTCATCCGCCGCCTGACCGCCTTGAAGATCGGCCAGCCGATCCGCGAATACGGCGTCCAGCAGCACCTTGCCAAGTCGGGCACGCCGACGATGGGCGGCGTGCTGATCCTGATCGGGATCACGGTGTCGACGCTGCTGTGGTTCGACGGGTCGAACCGCTTCGTGTGGATCGTGCTGCTGGTGACGCTCGGCTTCGGCGCGATCGGCTGGGTCGACGACTGGCGCAAGGTGGTCGACAAGAACCCCGAGGGCATGCGCTCGCGCGACAAGTTTTTCTGGCAGTCGCTGATCGGGCTGCTGGCGGCGTTCTACCTCGCATTCAGCGTCAGCGAAACCTCGAACCTGCGCGTTTTCGAGCTGTTCGTGCGTTGGGTGCAAAGCGGCTTCTCAAATGATTTGCCACCCGCGGCCGACCTCATCGTGCCTTTCTTCAAGACGATCAGCTACCCGCTGGGTGTGTACGGCTTTATCGTGCTGACCTGGTTCGTCATCGTCGGCGCGAGCAACGCGGTGAACCTCACCGACGGCCTCGACGGGCTGGCCATCATGCCGGTGGTGATGGTGGCCTCGGCGCTCGGCGTGTTCGCTTATGTGACCGGCAACGCCTACTTCAGCAAGTACCTGCTGTTCCCGCACATTCCCGGCAGTGGCGAGTTGCTGGTGTTCTGCGCCGCGACCGCCGGTGCTGGCCTGGCCTTTCTCTGGTTCAACACGCACCCGGCGCAGGTGTTCATGGGCGATGTGGGTGCGCTCTCGTTGGGCGGAGCACTCGGCACCGTGGCGGTGATCACGCGGCAGGAAATCGTGCTCGGCATCATGGGCGGCGTGTTCGTCGTCGAGGCGCTGTCGGTGATGCTGCAGGTGAGCTGGTTCAAGTACACCCGCAAGCGCTACGGCGTGGGCCAACGAATTCTGAAAATGGCGCCGTTGCACCACCACTTCGAGAAGTCGGGTTGGAAGGAAACGCAGGTCGTCGTGCGCTTCTGGATCATCACGATGCTGCTGTGCCTGGTCGGGCTGGCCAGCCTGAAGCTGCGGTGAGCGAGGTGCAGCGATGAACCATCTTCGAGGGCTCACGGTGCTGGTGCTGGGCTTGGGCGACTCGGGGCTCGCGATGGCGCGCTGGAGTGCGCGTTGCGGTGCGGCGGTGCGCGTCTGGGACTCGCGTGAATCGCCGCCGCAGGCCGCGGCGCTGGCGGCGCAGCTGCCACTGGCGCTGCTGTCGAAGGGTGAGCTCACCGACGCGGCGCTCGACGGTGTGCAATTGGTGTTGAAGAGCCCGGGCCTCTCGCCGACCGACACGCGCATCGCTGCAGCGTTGAGCGCGGCCCTCGCGCGTGGCATCGCGGTGCAAGGCGAGCTCGATCTGTTCGCTCGCGCGCTGGCCGACCTGAAGACCGAGCGCGGCTACTCACCGCAGGTGCTGGCCGTCACCGGCACCAATGGCAAGACCACGACCACCGCGATGACGGCGCTGCTGGTCGAGCGCGCGGGCCAGCGCGTCGCGGTCGCCGGCAACATCGGCCCGACGATGTTGCAAACGCTGGCCGATGCGCTCGATGGCGACGCCGATGCGTTGCCACAGGTCTGGGTGCTCGAACTCAGCAGCTTCCAGCTCGATGGCGTCACCGGCTTCGAGCCCGATGCGGCTGTGGTGCTGAACATCACCGAAGACCACCTCGACTGGCATGGCTCGATGGCGAGCTATGCCGCCGCCAAAGCCCGCGTCTGGGGCCGTGACGCGGTGATGGTCGCCAACCGCGACGATGCCCGCGTCGAAGCGTTGGTGCAGGCCGCACAGCCGCAGGTGCCTGCTGCCAAGGCCAACGCGAAAGCCCGGGTGCCAACCGTGGTGCCACGCACCGTCGTGCGCTTCGGGCTCGATGCACCGCAGCACCCGGGAGATTTCGGCCTGATCACCGAGAACGGTGTCGCCTGGCTGGTGCGCGCACTCGAAGCCGACGACAGCTTTCCGCGCAAGCGGGTGCGTGCAGGTGTCCAAGTCGAAGCCGAAGATCTGCACATCCAGCGGCTGATGCCCGCCGATGCGCTGCGCGTGCGCGGCCGCCACAACGCGGCCAACGCGCTGGCCGCGCTGGCGCTGGCCACTGCCATCGGCTGCTCGCTGGCGCCGATGCTGCACGGCCTGCGCGACTACGCTGGCGAGCCGCACCGCGTCGCCCACGTCGCCACCATCGACGGTATCGATGCTTATGACGACAGCAAGGGAACCAACGTCGGCGCTACTGTCGCGGCGCTGGTGGGTCTGGGTGCCGATCGCGAGCCTTCGAAACTGGTCGTGATCCTCGGCGGCGATGGCAAGGGCCAGGACTTCTCGCCGCTGGCCGAGCCGGTGCGCCGCCATGCGCGCGCGGTAGCCACGCTGGGCCGCGATGCGGCGCTGATCGAAGCGGCGCTCGCGTCGATAGCCCCGTTGACGTTGCAGCGCCACGCCACGCTCGAAGCCGCGACCCGCTGGTCGTTCGCGCAGGCGCAGCCGGGCGATGCGGTGCTGCTGAGCCCGGCCTGCGCCAGCCTCGACATGTTTCGCAACTATGCCCACCGCGCCGACGTTTTCGTCAGCGAAGTGCGCGCTATCGCGGCTGACGCGGGGGTGTCGGCATGAGCGGCGTGCTGCAAGCCCTGCGCATCGATGCGCTCAAGGCGCGCGTGATGGGCCTGTGGCCGCGCGACGCGTCCGAAGGCGGTGCCCTGCCGGTGCGCGACTGGATCAACGTGACCTCGGGCAGCCCGGCGCGCGTGCTGGCCTTCGATCAGGCGCTGCTGTGCGTCGTGGTGGCGCTGCTGGCACTCGGTGTCGTGATGGTCTACAGCGCGTCGATCGCGATGTCGGACAACCCTCGTTTTTCCTTCTACACGCCGACGTACTTCCTGTCGCGCCATGTGCTGTCGCTGAGCATCGCCTGCGTCGCCGCGCTGGTCGTGGTGCAGGTGCCGGTGAGTGTGTGGGAAGCGACAGCGCCGTGGATTTTCGTCGCCGCCTTGTTCTTGCTGGTCGTGGTGCTGGTGCCGGCGGTCAGCCACGGCGTCAAGGGCGCGCGGCGCTGGATACCGCTGGGCGTCATGACCTTCCAGCCCTCCGAGCTCGCCAAGCTGGCGATGGCCATGTATGCCGCCGGGTACATGGTGCGCAAGATGGACGCCCGCGAGAACTTCTGGCAAGCGGTGCTGCCGATGGCGTTTTCTGTGGCGGTGGTCGGCCTGCTGCTGCTGGCCGAACCCGATATGGGCGCCTTCCTGGTCATCGCGACGATCGCGATGGGCATCCTGTTCCTCGGTGGCGTCAACGGCCGGATGTTCTTGCTGATCACCGCGGTGCTGATCGGCGCCTTCGTGCTGATGATCACGCTCAGCGAATGGCGGCGCGCGCGCATCTTTGCCTACTTGAACCCGTGGGACGAGAAGTACACGCTCGGCAAGGCCTACCAGTTGTCGCATTCTCTGATCGCCTTCGGGCGCGGCGAGATCTTTGGCCAGGGCCTGGGTGCCAGCGTCGAGAAGCTGCACTACCTGCCCGAGGCGCACACCGATTTTTTGCTGGCGGTGATCGGCGAAGAGCTCGGCCTGGTCGGCGTCGCCTGCGTCATCGTCGCTTTCTTCTGGCTGACGCGCCGCCTGTTCTACATCGGCCGTCAGGCGATCGCGCTCGACCGCATCTACGCCGGCCTGTATGCGCAAGGCATCGGGCTGTGGATGGGTGGCCAGGCGTTCATCAACATGGGCGTGAACCTGGGCGTGTTGCCGACCAAGGGGCTGACCCTGCCGTTGATGAGCTATGGCGGCTCGGCGATCCTGATGAACATGATTGCCTTGGCCATCGTGGCGCGGGTGGATATCGAGAATCGGCAGCTCATGCGGGGAGGTCGAGCATGACGGCTGTTTCGCTCAGCTGTCTGCCTTGCGAGGCACCGCGCCGGGATTCCGCCCCGGCGGGCGGGTTACTTTTTTCTGCGGGGCCAGAAAAAAGTAACCAAAAAAGAGGCCCTGAACACCAGCCATTTGGTGACCACGCTTCGGCTACACGCCTCCTTCAGAGGCTCTGGCTCGAAAACACTAAGCGAGCTACTTCAGCGGTTTCCTCGCTCAGGTTCAAACATGCGGTCTCGCCACGCCTCGACCCTGTCGGGTTTTCGGTGGGGGTTCTTGTGCCAGAGCCGGTGCAGCCCACCTCTGTCCGAAGCGTGACAACCAAATGGGCTGGTGTTCAGGCCCTTTGCTTTGGTGACTTTCATTTGGGCCTGCAAATGAAAGTTACTCGGGTGCCGGGCCGAGACCCGGCGGGCTGCACCGCAGGGCGACCCTGCATCGCAAGACAACAAAAGCAAGGGGGTCATGCATGACCCAGCAGAGCAAACACCTGCTCGTCGTCGCCGCGGGAACGGGCGGTCACATCATGCCCGGCCTCGCCGTAGCGAAGGAAATGCAGCAACGCGGCTGGAGCGTCAGCTGGCTGGGCACCACCACCGGCATGGAAAACAAGCTGGTGCCACCGCACGGCATTCCGCTGGACGCCATCGCCTTCACCGGCGTGCGGGGCAAGGGCTGGCTGCACGCGCTGGGCGGTGGTTTTAGGCTGCTGGCCGCGTTCTGGACCTGTGCCGCCATCATCCGTCGGCGCCGTGCACAGGCTGTGCTCGGCATGGGCGGCTACCTGTGCTTCCCGGCGGGGCTCGCGGCGTCGCTGCTGAGCAAACCGCTGATGCTGATCAATGCCGATGCGGCGCTGCTGCTGAGCAACCGCTCGCTGCTGCCATTTGCCGACCGCGTGGCGTTTGGGCTCGACGGCCCGGCGGCGCACGGCACGCGGCGCGGTGTCGTCACCGGCAACCCGGTGCGTGCCGAGATCGAAGCGCTGGCGGCACCGTCGACACGGTTCGCCGGTCGCAGCGGGCCGCTGCGGCTGCTGGTCGTCGGCGGCAGCCTCGGTGCCTCGGTGCTCAACCGCTGTGTGCCGCAGGCGCTGGCGCTGATGCCGCCTGCGCAGCGGCCTCAGGTGACTCACCAGACCGGCGCAGCGCATGCGGCGGCGGTGCAGGCCGACTACACGCAGGCCACGGTGCAGGCCGAGGTGCTGCCCTTCATCGACAACATGGCGCAGCGGCTCGCTGAGTGCGACGTGATCGTCTGCCGTGCCGGTGCAATCACCGTCAGCGAGCTGTGTGCCGCCGGTGTGGCCAGCGTGCTGGTGCCGCTGGTGGTCAGCACCACCTCGCACCAGCGCGACAACGCGCAGTGGCTGGCCTCGCACGGCGCTGGCCTGCACTTGCCCCAAACCGAGCTGACACCGCGCCATCTGGCCGATGTGCTGGCCAGCTTGACCCGCGAGTCGCTGCTTGCGATGGCGACGAAAGCCCGCGCACTGGCTCGGCCGAAAGCCGCCGCGCGCGTGGCCGACGAGCTGGAAGAACTGATCGCCGCATGAAGCACGCTGTCAAACGCATCCACTTTGTAGGCATCGGTGGCGCCGGCATGAGCGGCATCGCCGAGATACTGCACAACCTCGGCTACGGCGTATCGGGGTCCGACACCAACGACAGCGCGACCTCGCGCCGGCTCGTGAGCCTCGGCATCCGCGTATCGGTCGGCCATGACGCATCGAACATCGAGGGTGCTGAAGCGGTGGTCACCTCCACGGCGGTGAAAGCCGACAACGCGGAAGTGCTCGCCGCGCGCGCCGCGCGGGTGCCGGTGGTACCACGCGCAGTGATGCTGGCCGAGCTGATGCGGCTGAAGAAAGGCATCGCGATTGCCGGCACGCACGGCAAGACCACCACCACCAGCCTGGTCACCAGCGTGCTGGCCGAGGCCGGGCTCGACCCGACCTTCGTGATCGGCGGGCGGCTGAACGCGGCCGGCGCGAACTCGCGGCTGGGTTCGGGCGACCACATCGTCGTCGAGGCCGACGAGTCCGACGCGTCGTTCCTGAATCTGCTGCCGGTGATGGCTGTGGTGACCAACATCGACGCCGACCACATGGACACCTACGGGCACGACCTGGGGCGACTCAAGCAGGCGTTTGTTGAGTTCATCCACCGCATGCCGTTCTACGGCGCGGCCATCGTTTGCTGCGACGACCCGGGCGTGCGCTCGATCATGCCGATGCTGTCGCGACCAGTCGTCACCTACGGCTTCGGTGCCGACACGATGGTGCGTGCCGTTGAGGTCCAGGCGCGCGCCGGGCGCATGCACTTCACGGTTCAGCGGCGCAACGGGGTGACCATGCCCAACCTCGAGGTGACGCTGAACCTGCCTGGCGACCACAACGTGCTGAACGCGCTGGCCGCGATCGCCGTGGCCACCGAGCTGGAGTTGCCCGACGCGGCGATGGTGCGCGGGTTGGCCGAATTCCGCGGCGTCGACCGGCGTTTTCAGCGCTACGGCGAGGTGCCGGTGACCTCCGTCGACGGCACGCCGGGCAGCTTCACGTTGATCGATGACTACGGCCACCACCCGGTCGAGATGGCGGCCACGCTGGCCGCGGCGCGCGGCGCGTTTCCGGGTCGCCGGCTGGTGCTGGCGTTCCAGCCGCATCGCTACACCCGCACGCGTGATTGCTTCGAGGATTTCGTCAAGGTGATCGGCAGCGCCGACGCGGTGTTGTTGGCTGAGGTCTACGCCGCCGGTGAGGCACCCATCGTCGCCGCCGATGGCCGGGCGCTGGCGCGTGCGCTGCGCGTGGCGGGCAAGGTCGATCCGATGTTCGTCGACGACATCGCTCTTCTGCCGCAGGCCATCGTCGACCACGCT
>JANPNF010000079.1:0-4463 GCA_031427315.1 Burkholderiales bacterium
GACCGTCTGGCAAGACGTGTCCGGTGGCCTCGACAACCTGATCGTGGGCAAGTTCGTGATGCCTTCGCGCGCTTACCTCGGGCGCTTCAACTTCAAGGGCAACGACCAGCAAAAGCTCGTCGGTAACCTCTCGGGCGGTGAGCGTGGCCGGCTGCACCTGGCCAAAACCCTGGCGCAAGGCGGCAATGTGCTGATGCTCGATGAGCCCAGCAACGACCTGGACGTTGAAACCCTGCGCGCGCTGGAAGACGCGCTGCTCGAATTCGCCGGCAGCATCATGGTAATCAGCCACGACCGCTGGTTTCTCGACCGCATCGCCACCCACATCCTGGCGGCCGAAGGCGACTCGAAATGGAACTTCTTCGACGGCAACTACCAAGAGTACGAAGCCGACAAGAAGAAGCGCCTCGGCGAGGAAGGCGCACGGCCGAAGCGGGTGCGCTTCAAGGCGCTGAAATGAAGCTGGCTGCTGCAGGGTGCGCGCTGCTGTTGGTGGGTTGTGCGGCCGTGCCGCCGCAGCCCGCTGAATCCAGTGCACAGGCGGTGCCTGCCGCCGCTGTCGCTGCTGTGGCAATTGCCCCAGGGGCTCCGTCGACGGCTGCATCCGCCGCCCGTCCGTCGGCGCCGGGCGCCGCACAGCCAGCGGCTGTGGCACCTGGCGGCATGCCACCCGGTGTCCCGCGTCCGTTTGCCGACGTCATCAAGGACGCCAAGCAGGTGAGCGGCCTGTTCACGCTGTGGCAAAAAGACGAGAAGGTGTGGA
Source organism: Burkholderiales bacterium (assembly GCA_031427315.1). Taxonomy (GTDB): domain Bacteria; phylum Pseudomonadota; class Gammaproteobacteria; order Burkholderiales; family Burkholderiaceae_C; genus PBB1. The sequence continues at coordinate 764 of JANPNF010000079.1, forward strand.
TCGAGCTGAAGCCTGCCGACTTCAACCAGCCGCTGTTCTTGTCGCCGAAGCTGAAGACCGGGCTCGGCGAGAGCCGCTTCTTCGGCGGCCTGATGGGCGAGGAGCTGGTGATTGAGTTCCGGCGCATCTACAACGTGGTGCAGATGGTCGCGCGCAACACCGAATACGTCGCCGCGCCGAAGACGCCCACCGGCCGCGCGGTCGACGCGGCGTTTTCGCCGAGTCTGCTGGCATCGACTCCGGTGGCAAGCCTGCCGCATCCTGACCGGAAATCGGTGCTGGTGGAAGCGAACGCGCTGTTCGTCAACGACATGATGGGCATCGCGCAGGGCCTGCAGCGCCAGTACCGGCAAGGCTATGCGCTCGATGGGCGCAACTCGGTGATCACCGACGTGCGCTCCACCGACGACCTGCTGGTGCTGGAGGTGCTGAGCCACTACGCCACCGGCACGATCACGTTGCCGAACCCTGGCGGCGCGCCGCCAGGTGCGCCACAACCGTCGCAGCCGCAGTCGGTGCCCGACCCGCGCAGCCTGTTCATGACGCTGCACTACTCGCTGGCGAAACTGCCTGAGCAGCCGATGGCGCCGCGCCCCGCCGATGGCCGCATCGGCCACTTCACCAGCAACCGCTCCGACTTCAGCGACGATTTGTCGCGCTCGCCGCGCCAGCGTTTTGTCAACCGCTGGCGGCTTGAAAAATCAGACCCCGCGGCCGAGTTGTCGCCGCCGGTCAAGCCGATCACCTACTGGCTCGACCGCACCATTCCTGATAAGTACCGCGCCTCGATCACCGCCGGCATCCTCGAATGGAACAAGGCGTTTGAGAAGGTCGGCTTCAAAGACGCGATTCGCGTTGAAGCGCAGCCCGACGATGCGGCCTGGGACACGCTCGACTTCGGCCGCGCCTCGGTGCGCTGGATGACGAATTCGAACCCGTCGTTCGGCGCGATCGGCCCGAGCCACGTCGACCCGCGTTCGGGCGAAATTCTCGACGCCGACATCGGCATCGAGAGCCTGTCTTCGCGCAGCCTGCGCGCGCTGCGGTCCCAGGTGCTGGCGTCATCGACTGTGGCTGCCTCGGATGAATTGCCGCCCGAGCTGGCCGCACGCGGCATGCGCCCGCAATTTTGGTGCGCCTATGCCGACCAGGCTGCCGAGCAGCTGGGCTATGCGCTCGACGTGCTGGAAGCGCGCGGCGACATCGCGCCCGACAGCCCTGAAGCGGAAGCGTTCGTGCAGGGCTACATCAAAGACGTGACGATGCACGAGGTCGGCCACACCCTTGGCCTGCGCCACAACTTCCGCTCGTCGCGCGCCTACACGGAAGCGCAGCTGGCCGACCCGGCCTTTACCGCCACCCACGGCATCAGCGGCTCGGTGATGGAATACGCGGCGTTGAACCTGGCCGCGCCCGGTGTGCCGCTGCCGCGGCAGGGCACGGTGTTCAACCCCACCATCGGGCCGTATGACTACTGGGCGATCGAGTACGCCTACCGCCCGCTGCCACCCGATCAGGAGGCCAGCGCGCTGGCAAAGATTGCCGCACGCAGCGCCGAGCCGCAGCTGGCCTTCGGCACCGATGAAGACAACTTCTTCGGCGTCGACCCCGAAACGCTGCAGTTTGATCTGGGCGCCGATGTGATCGCGTTTGCGAGCAAGCGCATCACCATCGCGCGCGACATGCTGTCGCGCCAGGAAGTGCGCACGCTGCCCGCCGACCACGACTACGCCGTGCTGCGCCGATCGGTCACCTACGCGCTGCGCGACATGGGTCGCGCGGCCGGTGTGCTGACACGGCAGATCGGCGGCGTGCGCACGCTGCGCGACCACGCGGGCAGCGGCCGCGACCCTTTGTCGCCCGAGCCCGCGGCCGAGCAGCGCGCCGCGCTCGACCTGCTGGCACGCGGCTTCCTGTCGGCCGACAGCTTCCGAATTTCGCCCGCGCTGCAACGCAAACTGGCGGTCGATTTTCTCGAACGCGGCGATGCGGCCTTGCGCAGCGATGGCACGCCGGCCACCGCGCTGGTCACCGATTTCTCGCTGGCTTCGCTGGTGATCGAACTGCAGCGCAATGTGCTGGGCAACCTGCTGAGCGACAGCGTGTCGGTGCGCCTGCTCGACAGCGAAGACAAGCTGCCGAAAGACGCGCTGCGGCTCTCAGAGCTTTACCGCCGTCTGAACGACGCGGTGTGGAGCGAGCTGGGCCAGTCGGGCGACATCCCCTCGCTGCGCCGCGAACTGCAGCGCGAATACGTGACCCGCATTGCCAACCAGCTGCTGCGCCCCGGCGCACTCAGCCGCGCCGATGCGCGCAGCCTGGTGCGCGCGCAGGCGCAGACGCTGCTGGCCCGTTTGAACACCGCCGCCAAACGCCCCGGCCTCAGCGCCGAAGCGCAGGCGCACCTGCAAGACAGCGCCGACACCTTGCAACAGGCGCTGACCGCCAAGCTCGCACGCACGGGGGTGTGAGCATACCGAAGCCATCCACCGAGGAAACACGATGAAGCCGAAAACCAACGAGGAATACGTGCAAATCGACGCGCTGCCATGGCAGCCGTTTCCCGAGGCATTCTCGGCCGGCGGCATCCGCTGGAAGCTGCTGCACGTGTCGCCAGAGCAAGGCGCCTGGACGGCGATCTTCGATTGCCCCGCGGGCTCGTCGTTCGCGCCGCACATTCACGCCGGGCCCGGCGAATATTTGCTGACCCAGGGCCGCATGGATGTGCGCGGTGGCAAGGCTGCCGGTGGCGACACCGCCGTGGCCCCCGGCTACGGTTTCGAAGCCTCCGGCGCCCGCCACGACAAGACCCAGTTCCCGGTCGACAGTGAGTTCTACATGACCTTCCTCGGCCCACTGACCTTCATCCACCCCGATGGCTCACCGATCGCGGTGGTCGGCTGGGCAGAGGCGCAGGGGGCGTGGGGGTGAGCCGCAAGACCTTCGACCAGTAGCAACGTAGATTCGCAAGTCTTCGAGATGCAGCATCACGACTCAAGGCAACCTTGTGATATTACGCGTCACGTAATAGACTGACCCGATGATTCAGTCGTTTAAGTGCCGAGATACGCAGGCGCTCTACGAGGGAAAAAGCCCTAGAAAGTTCAAAGCGTTCTCGCCAGTTGCAGACCGCAAGCTCGCTCAATTGGAAGCCGCTCAAACACTGGATTTCCTCAGGGCTCCTCCGGGCAATCGACTGGAAGCCTTGAAGGGTGACCGCAAGGGTCAACACAGTATTCGTATCAACGACCAGTGGCGCATTTGCTTCGCATGGTCTGACGTCGGACCGATCGACGTCGAAATAGTGGACTACCACTGTAGGAGGCTGCATGGCACGTTTGGTGAATCGCATGCGCCCGGTCCATCCGGGTGAGGTTCTGCGCGAAGACTACCTGGCTCCCCTTGCGCTCAGCGTCAATGCTCTTTCTGTTGCGCTGGGCGTTCCGGCCACTCGCATTCACGAGATCGTCAAGGAACGTCGCGCCGTTACGGCCGACACAGCGGCTCGGCTGGCCAAGTACTTCGGTGGCGATGCCACGTCCTGGTTGGTGATGCAAGTGAACTACGACTTGAAGACGCTGCCAACCTTGGGCGACATTCAGCGCCAGGTTGTCGTTCGAGGTCGGATTGCGGCGTAGTACCGGCTTGACAGTGGTAACGCGGTTGCGCAATCCAGAGGGCATCTTTGTCGGCCTTGTAG
>JANPNF010000080.1:0-3032 GCA_031427315.1 Burkholderiales bacterium
CACCCACGTCGAAGCCAGGTCGGTCCCAGAGCGATTGAGTTTAGGCCATGCGCAGCAATTGCAAGACGTCCATCGCATTGCCGATGGTGTGGTGGGCGCCCCAGGCCTCGATGGGCTCGGCCAGACCCAGGTAGCCCCAGGTGACGGCCACGGTGCACATGCCGGCGGCGTGACCGGCCTGCACGTCGCGCAGGTCGTCGCCCACATACAGGCAGCGGGCCGGCTCGATCTGCAGGCGGCGCGCGGCTTCGAGCAAGGGCTCGGGGTGCGGCTTCGAATGCGGCGTGCTGTCGCCGCCGATCACCACCCCGGCGCGGCCGAACAGGCCGAGCGCACGCGTCACCGGCTCGGCATAGCGAACCGCCTTGTTGGTGACGATGCCCCAAGGCACGGCCTGCGCGTCCAGCGCATCGAGCAGCGGCTTCACGTGCTCGAAGACGACGGTTTCGCTGGTCAGCCTTAGTTCATATCGCGCGAGAAATTCGTCCCGCAGCGCGATGAAATCATCATCGCCAGGCACCACGCCGAAGGCCTCGCCGACCAGGCCGCGGGCGCCGGAGCCGACCGTGGCGCGCAGCCGCTCGTAAGGCGCCTCAGGCAGGCCGCGCGCGCGAAGCATTTCATTGGCAGCGCCAGCCAAGTCGGGTGCGCTGTCGATCACGGTGCCGTCCAGATCGAACAGCACTGCTGCAAAGTCAGACTTCATCGGGCGGCCCTCACGCGGGCTTGCGGCAGGCCAGCGTGTAGTTCACGCTGGTGTTGTCCGACAGCCAGTAGCGCCGTGTGAGCGGGTTGTACTCAAGCCCACTGGACTCGGCCACGTCCAAGCCAGCCGCTCGGCAGTGGCTGGCCAGTTCGCTCGGCTTGATGAATTTGGCGTATTCGTGCGTGCCCTTAGGCAGTAGCTTGAGCACATGCTCGGCACCGACGATCGCGAACAAAAACGACTTCAGGTTGCGGTTTAGCGTCGAGAAGAACAACCAGCCGCCAGGCTTGCACAAGGCGGCGCACGAGGCGACCACAGACGCCGGGTCGGGCACGTGTTCCAGCATCTCCATGCAGGTGACGATGTCGAACTGCGCGGGCATGTCGGCAGCCAGCGCTTCGACCGCGACCTCGCGGTACTCGACCGATGGGGTGCCCGCCTCCAGTGCATGCAGCATGGCCACACGCAAGGCCTTGGTCGACAGGTCGATGCCCAGCACGTCCGCGCCACGGCGAGCCATCGCGTCCGACAAGATGCCGCCGCCGCAACCCACATCGAGCACCCGCTTGTCCGAGACGCGGGCACGCTTGTCAATCCAGTCGAGGCGCAAGGGGTTGATCTGGTGCAGCGGGCGGAATTCGCTTTCGGTGTCCCACCAGCGGTGGGCCAGTTCACTGAATTTGGCGAGCTCTTGGGGGTCGGCGTTGAGAGTCATACTGATCATGGTATCCAAACAAAAAACCCCGCTGAAGCGGGGTTTGATGTCAGCGACCGGAGTCGATTACTTCTTAACGGCCTTGGTACCGACCACTTCGATCTCGACACGGCGGTTCTTGGCGCGGCCGTCACCCGTCTTGTTGTCAGCAACGGGCTGCTTCTCGCCCTTGCCTTCGGTGTAGACACGGTTTTTGTCGACGCCTTTGCCGATCAGGTAGGCCTTGACGGCTTCGGACCGACGCACCGACAGCGCCTGGTTGTAGGCATCGGTACCGACCGAATCGGTGTGGCCGACAGCGATGATGACTTCAAGGTTGATCGAGCCCAGCTTGCTGACGACGTCATCGAGCTTGGCCTTGCCTTCAGACTTCAGCACCGACTTGTCGAAGTCGAAGAAAGCGTCGGCGGCGAAGGTGACCTTCTCGCTGACTGGCACCGGGACCACAGCGGGAGCGGCGGCCGAGGCTGGCGCGGCAGCAGGCGCGGCGTCAGCAACAGGCGCTGCGGCAGGTGGCGGCTTCAGCGCGCCATCGCACTCAGCCACAGCGGTGGCAGGCGTCCAGGCGTTGTTGCGCCAGCAGTATTCATTGGTGCCGTTTTTCCAAACGATGCCGTTTGCACTGGTCCAGTTGTCAATCCGCTGCGGCGCAGTGGTGGTCGCTGGAGCACTGGCGCCTTGGGTGGCGCAGCCGCCGAGCGCCGCGACGGCGATTAACGTGGCCAAGGTATTCGACTTATTCATGGGTTTTCCTCTCCAGGGAAGATGCAATCAAATCAATTTCAAAGTACGACGAATTCAACGGCTACCGGGTGTTTTCCAAATGTTTAAACCACAAAAAATCATTGTGCCATAGGGTATTCACGATCCTACCGGCGCGCATGGCAGCTATTCGGCGTCGGGAGACTTGTTGTTCAGCCACAACGTTGACCGACACCTACAATCTGGGGCCCGGCGTGATTTAGCGCCTTCCGCCGAAGCCCAAAACGTGCACCACGCCCGCTTTCCCGCATGAGTCAGTTCGCCAAAGAGACCCTCCCGATCAGTCTCGAAGAGGAGATGCGGCGCTCCTACCTCGACTACGCGATGAGCGTGATCGTGGGTCGGGCGTTACCGGATGCGCGCGACGGCCTCAAACCGGTGCATCGGCGCGTGCTGTTCGCGATGCACGAGCTGAACAACGACTGGAACCGACCCTACAAAAAGTCAGCCCGCATCGTGGGTGACGTGATCGGCAAGTACCACCCGCACGGTGACCAGTCGGTCTACGACACCATCGTGCGGATGGCGCAGGACTTCTCGATGCGCCACATGCTGGTCGACGGCCAGGGCAACTTCGGCTCGGTCGACGGCGACAACGCTGCTGCGATGCGCTACACCGAGATCCGGCTCGCCAAGATCGCGCACGAGATGCTCGCCGACCTCGACAAGGAAACGGTCGACTTCGGGCCGAACTACGACGGCAGCGAACACGAGCCGCTGGTGATGCCGGCCCGGCTGCCGAACCTGTTGATCAACGGTTCGTCCGGTATTGCGGTCGGCATGGCGACCAATATTCCGCCGCACAATCTCACCGAAATCATCAACGCCTGTCTCGCCTATATCGACGAC
>JANPNF010000081.1:0-22827 GCA_031427315.1 Burkholderiales bacterium
GCGGTGACTTTGCTGCGAAGCAAGCTGCGCGCGTCGGTCGACAGCGGCGCGAACTCGGGCAGCCCGGCATCCGACAGTGCGATGAACCATTCCACCTCGACCTGCACACGGCGGTGCATCAGACCGTATTCACTGAGCAGCACGCGCAGCGGCGCGACCTTGGCGGCATAGCGGCCGTCGAGCGGCGACAGGGCGGTGAGCGGAGACAGATTCATCGGAGGGCAGGCACAGAGGCCGCAGGACCATTCGGCAGCCCTGAAGTTTAGGACGTGCGGCACTATTGACCGGACTCGCCGCCTTCGCTGGACGCGCCTTATGCTCAGTTGCGGGCTATTCCTTGCGCCGCACACCCTCGAAGGACTGCCGAATGGCTATTGACAACGCCCCGCACGGCCGCGACGCGATCAGCGTGCTGCGCGATCCCGCGACGATCCGGCGCCGCTGCGCCGCGATCACGCAGGCCGTCAGCGAAGGCCGCTCGTCGAATTTCACACTCGACCGCAGGCGGTTGGGCGAGGTCGCAGCGCGGGTTGAACGCGTGACCCGCGCGGCCTACCCCGACCTGCAGATTCCGTTTCACAGCCGCTGGCGGCATTTCGCATCGGGCGGCGTTGATCGCAAAGCGTCGATGGACGCCGCGCTGGCCGGCCGCAGCGCGGAAGACCATGCCCGCGCACGCTTCGACCTGACGGTGGTCAGCGTGCTGCTCGATGCCGGGGCGGGCGCCGATTGGCGATACGTGGAGGCAGACAGCGGGCGTACTTTCGCGCGCTCTGAAGGCCTGGGCGTGGCGAGCTGGCATGCATTTCAGCAAGGGCTTTTTTCCGACACGCAGGGTGACCCGCTGCGCGCCGATGCGGCGGCCCTGCAACGGCTCGATGTGGCGGCGCTGCGCCAGAGTTTTCAAGTGACCAGCAGCAACCCGCTGGTCGGGCTGGAAGGCCGCGTCACCCTGCTGAACCGGCTGGGTGCGGCGCTCGTGGCCGATCACGGCGTGGCGGGCCGGCCCGGCGCGCTGTTTGATCAACTGACACGGCAGCGCGGCGGCGCAAGTGCGGCGCAACAGGCCGCGCAACACGTCACCGCGGCCCAGGTGCTGCGCGCGGTGCTCGACGCGTTCTCGTCGATCTGGCTGACCGGCAGCATGCTGCAAGGCGTGCCGCTCGGTGATGTGTGGCCGCACCGCTGGGCCGGCGGCGAGTCGAAGTCGGGCGGTGGTCACGGCACGACCGACGACTGGGTGCCCTTCCACACGCTGAGCCAGTGGCTGAGCTATTCGCTGCTCGAACCGCTGGTGTGGGCCGGCGTGAAGGTGACCAGCCTCGACGCGCTGACCGGCCTGCCCGAGCACCGCAACGGCGGCCTGCTGCTCGACGGCGGCGTGATCGTGCCGCGCGACCAGCGCTTGCTGCAAAAGCGCTGGAAGGTGTCTGACGAATTGATCATCGAATGGCGCGCGCTGACGGTGACGCTGATCGACGAGCTGGCGCCACTGGTGCGGGCGCGTCTGGGCAAGACGGCCGACGAGATGCCACTCGCCTGCCTCCTCGAAGGCGGCACGTGGGCCGCGGGCCGGGAAATTGCGAGCGAACTGCGCGACGGCTCTCCGCCGCTGGCCATCGACAGCGACGGCACGGTGTTCTGATGCGTCGAACGAGGCGCCCATGACCGCACCCATTCACCACATCACCCACCCGCTGGTGCAGCACAAGCTGACGCTGATGCGGCAAAAAGACTGCAGCACCCATGATTTTCGGCGGCTGATGGGCGAGATCAGCATGCTGATGGCCTACGAGGTCACGCGCGACATGCCGACGCAGCTGATCGACATCGAGACGCCGCTGGAGGCGATGAAGTCACCGGTGATCGACGGCAAGAAGACGGTGTTCGTCAGCATCATGCGGGCCGGCGGTGGCTTTCTCGACGGCATGCTGACGGTGGTGCCGGGCGCGCGCATCGGCCATGTCGGCCTGTATCGTGATCCGAAGACGCTGGTCGCAGTCGAGTACTACTTCAAGGTGCCGGCCGACATGCACGAGCGCGATGCGATCGTGCTCGACCCGATGCTGGCCACCGGCAATTCGGTGGTGGCGGCGGTCGACCGGCTGAAGGAGACGAAGCCGCGATCGATTTGCTTCGTCTGCCTGCTGGCCGCGCCGGAAGGCTTGAAGACGCTGCAGGCGGCGCACCCCGATGTGCCGATCTACACGGCCGCGATCGACCGCGAGCTGAACGACCACGGCTACATCCTGCCCGGCCTGGGCGACGCGGGCGACCGGCTGTTCGGAACGAAGTAGCCGTGCTGATCCGAAACGCCACGCTGCCCGATGGCCGCAGCGGCATCGACGTGTTGGTGCACGACGGCCGCATTGCGGCGATCGACCATGGCCTCACCGCCCCCGAGGGCACACCGGAGATCGATGCGGCCGGACAACTGCTGGCGCCGTCGTTCGTCGATGCGCACTTCCACCTGGACTCGGCACTCAGCTACGGTCTGCCGCGCATCAACGCCAGCGGCACTTTGCTCGAAGGCATCGCGCTTTGGGGCGAGTTGAAGCCGCAGTTGACACAACAGGCGCTGGTCGAGCGCGCGCTGCAGTACTGCGACTGGGCAGTGGCCAAGGGAGTGCTGGCGATCCGCTCGCATGTCGATGTGTGCGACGACCGGCTGATGGCCGTCGAGGCGCTACTGCAGGTGAAGAAACAGGTGGCGCCCTACCTCGACTTGCAACTGGTCGCGTTCCCGCAGGACGGGCTGCTGCGTTCGCAGAACGCGCTGGCCAACCTGAAGCGCGCGCTCGACATGGGCGCGGGGGTGGTGGGCGGCATTCCGCACTTCGAGCGCACTCCTGACCAGGGCGCCGAGAGCATCCGCATCCTGTGCGAACTCGCTGCCGAGCGTGGGCTGCCGGTGGACATGCACTGCGACGAGACCGACGACCCGATGAGCCGACACATCGAGACGCTGGCCTTCCACACGCAGCGGCTCGGGCTGCACGGCCGCGTCACCGGCTCGCACCTCACCTCGATGCATTCAATGGACAACTTCTACGTCTCGAAGCTGATCCCGCTGATCGCCGATGCGCAGGTGCATGTGGTTGCCAACCCGCTGATCAACATCACGCTGCAGGGCCGCCACGACAGCTACCCGAAGCGCCGCGGCATGACCCGCGTGCCCGAGCTGATGGCCGCTGGCATCAACGTCGCCTTCGGCCACGACTGCGTGATGGACCCGTGGTACCCACTCGGCTCGGCCGACATGCTCGAAGTCGCGCAGATGGGCCTGCACGTGGCGCAGATGACATCGCCCGCACAGACCGCGGCCTGCTTCGATGCCGTCACCGTCAACGGCGCCAAGGTGATGGGCATCGAGCGGCACGGCCTGGCCGTCGGCGGCGATGCGAACCTGGTGCTGCTGCAGGCACGCTCGGTGGTCGAGGCGGTGCGGCTGCGGGCGACCCGGTTGCTGGTGCTGCGCCGCGGCAAGCGGGTCGCCCGCAGCGCGCCGGTGGTCTCGCAGCTCGATCTGCCAGGGCGGCCGCCCCGCGTCGACTGGACGCTGTCGCGCTGAGACGCCCTGAAGGGGCGACAGACTGCGGCAGTCCCGCGATGCCACTGAGCTCGCGGGGATTCGCGCTGCAAAGTTGCCTCGTTAGAATGAATTTTGCATTGCGTTACACCGACCCACTCCCACGGCGGCAACCCCGCCGCCGCGCCCCGCCATGAAACTCATCGGCTCGCTGACCAGCCCCTACGTGCGCAAAGTACGCATCGTGCTGGCCGAAAAGAAGCTCGACTACCAGCTCGAACTTGAAGACGTTTGGGCACGCGACGCCATCCTGGCCTCGAATCCGCTGGGAAAGGTGCCTTGCCTGGTGATGGAAGGCGGCGAAGCGGTTTTCGATTCGCGGGTGATCGTCGAGTATGTCGACACATTGTCGCCGGTCGGTCGCCTGATCCCGGAGCGCGGCCGCGAACGCGCTGAAGTGCGCACCTGGGAAGCCTTAGCCGACGGCGTGCTCGATGCGGGTGTGGCCGCGCGCCTGGAGCTGACGTGGGTGGGTCGCAGCGACAGCGAGCGCAGCAGCGCCTGGGTCGACCGGCAGTTCGGCAAGGTTCACACCGCGCTGGCCGCGATGAGCAAAGGGCTGGCCGACAAACCGTGGTGCTGCAACGGCAACCACCTGACGCTGGCCGACATCGCGGTGGGCTGTGCGTTGTCGTACCTGGACTACCGCTTTGCGCAAATCGACTGGCGCAGCACGCACCCGAATCTGCTGCGGCTGTCGGACAAGCTCAACGCCCGCCAGAGCTTCATCGACAGCCAGCCGCCTCCGGCCTGAAACGCGCTAGCGGGTTGCCGAGCGGCAGCCTACATCGCGACCGCAAAGCTCTCCGCCTGCGCCATCGGCCAATAGAGCCGATACACGCTATGCGGCAAATCACCCGCCAGCAGCGAGCCGGGCTTGATGAACGGCAGCAGGTTGCTCAGCAGCTTGACCTCGTGGTCGTTGGTGCGGCGCACGATGTGGGCGGCCGTGATCGCACCAGGATGATCGAGCCCCGCCGCCTGCACCAGCTCTTTCAGTGCCTTCAGTGTGCTCTGATGAAAGTGATAGACGCGGTCTGATTTGGTCGTCACCACCAGCGCTTTCTGGCGCTGCGGGTCCTGCGTGCTGACGCCTGTGGGGCAGTCGCCGGTGTGGCAGGCCTGCGCCTGAATGCAGCCGAGCGCAAACATGAAGCCGCGTGCCGAGTTGCACCAGTCGGCGCCGAGTGCCATGTTGCGCGCGATGTCGAACGCGCTGACCACCTTGCCCGCGCAGCCGATCTTCACGCGGTGCCGCAGGTTCAGGCCGACCAGCGTGTTGTGCACCAGCAGCAGGCCTTCTTGCAGCGGCGCGCCGACGTGGTCGGTGAATTCGAGCGGCGCCGCACCGGTGCCGCCCTCACCGCCATCGACCACGATGAAGTCGGGCGTGATGCCTGTGGCGAGCATCGCCTTGGCGATCGCGAACCACTCCCACGGGTGGCCGATGCACAGCTTGAAGCCGACCGGCTTGCCGCCCGAGAGCGCGCGCAGGCGATCGATGAACTGCATCATCTCGATCGGTGTCGAGAACGCGCTGTGGCTGGCCGGGCTGACGCAATCCACCCACGGCGGCACGCCGCGCGCCTCGGCGATCTCCAGCGTCACCTTCGGGCCCGGCAGCACGCCGCCGTGGCCGGGCTTGGCGCCCTGGCTCAGCTTGATCTCGATCATCTTGACCTGACGCTGCCGCGCATTGGCCGCGAACAGCTCGGGGTTGAACGTGCCGTCGGGGTGGCGGCAGCCGAAGTAGCCGGAGCCGATCTCCCAGATCAGGTCACCGCCGCCATCGGGATCGGGGCCGCGGTGGTGGCGGCTGATCGAGCCCTCGCCGGTGTCGTGCGCAAAGCCGCCGCGCTTGGCACCGGCGTTGAGCGACAGGATGGCGTTGGCCGACAACGCGCCGAAGCTCATCGCCGAGATGTTGAAGACGCTGGCGCTGTAGGGCTGGGTGCAGGGCGTGCCGTGATAGCCCCGCGTGGCACCGATGACGATGCGGAAATCGTGCGTCGGCAGCTGGGTGGGCTGCACCGAGTGGTTGATCCACTCGTAGCCCTGTGCACTCACGTCCTTTTGCGTGCCGAAGGGCCGCTTGTCTTGGGCGCCCTTGGCGCGCTGGTAAACCAGCGAGCGCTGCTGGCGCGAGAACGGTGCGGCCTCGTTGTCGCCTTCGATGAAATACTGACGGATCTCGGGCCGAATGAATTCGAACAGGTAGCGCATGTGCCCGATGACCGGGTAGTTGCGCAGCACCGAGTGCTTGCCCTGCCGCGTGTCGCGCACGCCAAGCAACACCAGCGTGCCGAAAGCGAGTGGCAGCACCCAGGCCCAGGCACTCGACATCGGCATCATCAGCGGCAGTGACAGGCTCACCGCGAGGCCGATTGCGCAGAGGATCCACACCGCGTAACGAAGCGGAAAGCGTTGATCCATCTTTTTGAGCCAGGTGGGCATAGGCCGTCCTCGGAATCCGCGTGGCGGCACAGCGTGCCAGGTCGAGCGATTGACATCGTAGCGACGCTGCGTGGCCCTCGATGCGACAAACAGGCCCACTATGTCGCGTCGGATGCGCGGACCTGACGCAGTCAAGGCAGATAACTCGCCACACCGGCGCTCAGGGCGGTGAATCGATCAGCGCCGCTTTAGCGTTGGATTACCAATTGGACTTCGACACGCGATCCACCAGTAACGAAAAACTCACCTCCACGCGAAGCCCACCCAACTGAGGCGAACGATCCAACGTGATCGTCGCCTGATGCCAATCGGCGATCGACTTTGCGATTGCCAATCCCAGGCCGCTCCCGGCGGAGTCGGTGCCGGCGACGCGATAAAAGCGATCCATGACACGGGTTCGTTTTGACGCCGGTATGCCGCTTCCGCTGTCATCAACGCTCAGCACCAGATCGGGCCCAGCACGGTAGACCTCGACATCCACCTTGCCGCCCACGGGCGTGAACTTGATGGCGTTTTCCAACAGGTTGCGCACCATGATGCGAACTGAATCTGGTAGGCACAAGATCGTGTCTTCGTCAGCATGACCTAAGCCAAGGTCGATCTGGCGCGCATTCGCCGCCGCTACAACTTCCACGACTTCAAGGCGCGCGATCTCCGCCGAAGCGACTGGCCGAGGCTTTAGGCTTGTTGAGGCGGTCGCCTGCTGGCGTGCCAAGGCCAAAAGTTGCTCTACCAACCGTGTGGCGCGATCAATGCCGCCGGTCAACCGATCAAGCGCAACTTGGCGTGTCGCATCATCGGTTGCGCGCCGCATGGCTTGCGCCTGCAACGTCAGCGCGGCGAGCGGCGAGCGCAGCTCATGTGAAGCATCGGAAACAAAGCTTGCCTGGCTATCGAAAGCCACTCGGACCCGGCCGAACAAGAGGTTCAACTCGTGCACGAGCGGTCGAATTTCGTCGGGCAAGCCGACCTTGCTCAATTCGCAAGGGTTGGAGGCCTCGCGCCGGGACAGTTGTCGGCGCACGCGCTCCACTGGTGCAAGTGACGCACTCACTACCCACCACACGATCAACATCAGCAGCAATGGCGCGACCACAACAATTGGCGTCACAGGCCGCAACGCCAGGCTGCTGGCCATCTCCTGGCACTCCGCCAAGTCTTGCGCAACCTGAATGGTCTGGGTTTTCAATTCCATTGAGAACGTGCGGTGGGTAATGCCCTGAACGTTGACCTCGGAAAAGCCGGGTGAAATCGGTTTGGGCATTGCAGTCTGTTCGGCCAACGGAAATACGCGCCTACCGTCAGCGCCTCACACTTCCACGACGAAGTTGAAACCATCGTTGTCATCCGACTCTGCGCGTGGTGTTGTCAGATCAGGCGCTGTTACACCCGAACGCAACGCAGCTGCCATCTGCTGCATCTGAAAATCGAAGATTTCATCTTCCTCTGCGCGCGCAGCGTGGTCAGCCGCCACGTTCTGGACCACCGCCGTGGCCAAGACGGCAGGCATCAAGAAGCAGGGTGGTCGTGCGCGCAATGACTGCGGCAAGCGCAGGCGCATCGTCAGATCTTCGGTACGAGATAGCCAACACCGCGGATGTTTTGGATCAGGTCCGCGCCCAGCTTTCTGCGCAGGCCGTGGACGTAGACCTCAACCGCGTTACTGCTTATTTCGTCCTTCCAACCGTAGAGCTTTCTTCGAGTTGGGCTCGCGACAACACCCTGCCTGGCCGTGCGAGCAACGACTCCAGAACAGCCCATTCGCGTGCTGACAAAACAACCTGTTGTCCGCCCGCCGCCACTTCGCGGGTCGCTGGGTTGACACAAACGCCCTTGTGTTCGTAGACAGGCTCAGCCCGACCCGCAGCGCGGCGCACGAGCGCGCGGATGCGGGCCAACAACCCGTCGAGGTCGTGTGTTCGAGCACGTAGTCATCGGCACACGCGTCCAGCCCTTCGACGCGTTGCTGAATGGAATCGCGTGCGGTGGCGATCAACATTGAGTGCGAGCCTTCCGGGCGCGCAGCGAGCGCATCACGAACAAACCGTCCTTGCGTGGCAGTTGAAGATCGAGCAGGATCAAGTCGTACGTTTGAGTTTTCAGCGCTGTATCGGCCATCTCGCCATCTTTACCAAGTCAACGGCGTAGTGCTCAGTTCGCAACAAGTCCAGCACCAGTTCGCCAATCATCGTGTCGCCTTCCACCAGCAGGATACGCATGATGCTCGTGTGCCTCCAGTTCAGTTTCTGTCGTTCTGGCAGTGACCGGACTGAACGAACCATAGTCAAGTTTGTCTTGCGAACGATCGACATGCCGCCGGACAGGCTCAGTGATAGAAAAGAAGACGGACAACCGAAGGGGCCCGTCAACTCACGAACCCAAGGCCACGCAATTAACGCCTGCGCTGCCTCAGTCCTTTTCTTCCCTGTCGTCTTCGTCTGCGCGATCCGCAGCGTCCAAGTTGCTCGACAGGATCTTGCCGTCAATCGCGTCGACCTTCACGTCAAACACCTTGCTGTCGGTTGCGACGACTTCGACATCGAGTTCAGCCTTGGTGGCCTTGGCGAGGTCGGTCACAGCGTTGTTCTCCGCGGAGGACGACTGTTTGGCGAAAGTCAGGCCCCCGGCCGTGGCGACACTTGCAGCAATGAGAAGGGCCAGCACTGATATCTTGCGGTTCATGCCGAACTCCCGTGGAATGCGGCGAGGCGAAATGACCTGTCTGCAAATTGAATGCGGGGATCGACTCTTGGATGCCGCTTAAAACGGGCTGTGAGTCGGGGACAGCCGCCCCTCGAATTGGCGCAGCTTCAACTCCATGCGTCAGGGTTTGTGCTTGCGCCTGATTCATGGCTTGCTCTGCAGCCGATCCAACGTGCCCAAGAGGTCTGCCAAGGCGGCCTTGCAGTAGGCTGCATTCGGTGGGTCTGCGCGCAGCGCCTGGAGCGACCGATCGATCGCCTTGTCAAGCTGATGCCAATCCACAGCAGCCCGCGGCTTCAGAGCCGCCTCGGCCAAGTCCCATGCAATTTCCAGGTCCTTGATGCGCGCCTCGGCACCAGGGAGGTCGCCTTTGTCAACGGTGCCGGAAACATCCATCGCGATGGTGCGAAAGGGGGTGAGGTCACCCAGACGTGAGGCCGAGTGGTTGGCCGTACCCGTTTGTCCGGTTGCGACCGTTTTACCGGCGCCGGGCGCCTGTTCTGGCGACTTGGAGCAGCCTGCGGCAAGAGCCAGCAACAGCATTGCTGCCGACGCCACAGCAGTTCGAGCGAGCGAAGTTCGGATGTTCAAAATGCGTCCTTGAAAAATTGGCGCCATGTGGTTGTTCACTCGGCAGATCGGGGTGCAGCCCCGTGGTTCAGGCTCAGCTGAGCGGCAGCGACCAGCACCACGATCACAGTGAGGAAAATCGCGCTGGTCCACATCGCTCCCACGCCGAAACCGCCATAGGTCTTGGCCTGGGTCAGCAAGTCGCCCAGTGCAGCGCCAAAGGGGCGCGTCAGGATGTAGGCGAGCCAGAAGGTAAGCACCGCATTGCCGCCGGTACGCCACGCGACATAAGACGCTGTGATCAGCGCACCAAATGCCACAGCACCCCACACGAATCCGAGGCCCAGCGCCTCGGTAGCGAGGTCGCCAGCGGCCGTGCCGAGTGCGAAGGTGCAAAGGATCGCAAGCCAATAGAACATCTCCCGCCTAGGCGTGTTGATGGAGTGCACGGACAAGGTGCGCTCCGCCGCACACCACGCAGTGAAGATCGCACCCAACGTCATCGCGAACGCCGCCGTACTGAGGTACAGGCTGACCCCCAGACCATCTGTCAGCAAGTCGGTAATCTGGGTTCCCACCACACTCACCAGCACCACGGTAAGCCAGTAGGTCCATGGGGAGTAGCTGCGCGTTCTCATCTGCGCGATCAGCGCCACCGCCAACAAGGCGGCCATCACCGCTTGGGTCGGGCCCTTACCCCAGCCGACATTCACCGCCAGAAAGTCGGCGCCTGTCTCGCCCACGGTGGTCGACAAGATTTTGATGATCCAGAACGCCAGCGTGACCTCTGGAACCTTGTTGAGCCAACCGATGGTTCGGCCTGATGATGTTTCGTTCACGATGCTGGGCGCCGTTGAAGTTGATGCTCATTAGTTTGGCCGTGAGGACTTAGTCGGCCCTTAGGAGCGAATCCAGTCAAGCGGGTCCTCAATCAACCCCGGTTTCTGCCCCTGGTTCTCTAAAAAGATGCGGTGCCAAATCGCAAACTGCATCAAACCCCAAACGTGCTCGCTGTAGGCGCCAGTGCGGCGCTGGGCGTCGATGAGGTACTTGATTCCATCGGTACTGAACCAGTTCTTGATCGCTCGGTTGCTGGTCAGCGCGTCGCCCAAACCCCGCAAGAATTCTTCGCTCAGGAGCGACCGTATCGGCATGTGAAAGCCTCGCTTGCGCTGCATCATGTGCTCCCCGGCCAGGTATCGCTGGCCCCACTGCCGCAGGAAATACTTGCCGACGCCACCTTTGACCTTCAGCTCATCAGGCAGTGACAGCCCGAACTCGACGATCCGATGGTCCAGGAAGGGAACACGGGCTTCCACACCAAATGCCATCAGATTGCGATCCACCTTCACAAGCAATTTGTCGGGTAGCGCTGTCACCAGCTCGTAGTGCTGCGATCGCTGGATATCACTCCAGGCAGTTGGCGTGCCTTTCCAGTCGTCGAGTTGCGCTTGACGAAAGCCATCCGACACCGCTTCCAGACGAGGTGAATACAAGCGCTTGCGCAAGGACCGTGGCCAGCGGTTGCGGGAGCGGAAACCACCGACGCCGGGTCGTGAAAAATTTGAAAGCCATCGCGAAAAGGGGGCCTTACGGTTTCGAGCGTAGCCTGCAAATACTTCGTCCCCGCCCTCCCCAGTGAAGATAACTTTGAGGGATTTCCCCGCCTTCTCAGCCAACAGCGAAGTGGGCAGACCGGAAAAATCACCCATCAATTCGTCGGTCGACCAGATGGCGTGGGGTATCCGAGCGAGAAGCTCGGCTGGCGTGACCTTGAGTGACGTGTGGTGTGTGCCGAACTGACGCGCAACCTCCTCTGCAGCGGGACATTCGTTTCGTTCGTGCCCGACTGAATAGCCAATTGAAAAGCTTTCGATCGGTCTGTCGTGCATCTGCGTCAGCATGGCGCACAGAATGCTCGAGTCAACGCCACCGGAGAGGAACAATCCGAACGGAACGTCAGCACGCATGTGCTCCCGCATGACCTGCTCGAACAGCGCAGAAAATTCCTCCTGTGCTTGCAAGATCGTCGTCTGCCGCATGCGCAAGTGGCTCATTGACCAGTAGCACTGCACGTTGCATTTCAGGTCGTACTCGATCGTGATCGCGTGCCCAGGCGGCACCCGCGATATCCCCACCAGCGCTGTTTGCTCACCGGACAGAAACTCGTTCTCGAGAAACTGAACGATCCCATCCGCGCTGACTGCGGGCGTAGAGGGCAAGAGTGGCAGCAGCGCTTTGATTTCAGAGCCGAATGCAATTCGGCTGCCATCGCGAAATACATAAAGTGGCTTGATGCCCAGCCGATCACGTGCAAGCACGACACGACGGTTGACGCGATCGTGGATCGCAATGGCGAACATGCCATTGAGTCGGCGCAGGCCTTCAACGCCCTCAGCCGCGTAAACCTGCAGAACGCATTCCGAATCCGAATGAGTCAGGGGCACGGTGCCGGTCTTGGCGATGAACTCGTCGCGCAGCTCGAGGTAGTTGTAGATTTCACCGTTCACAACTGCCGAGAGTTCACCGCCCGGTGTGACGATCGGTTGATGGCCCCCCGCCAAGTCGATGATTGACAAGCGCGTGTGAACGAGTCCGACAGGACCGTCTATCGTGATCCCGAAGTCATCGGGACCACGATGTCGCAGCGCCGATGCGGACGCCTCAAGGCCGACACGCAGTGTTTCCGCCGAGCCAGACGATGTGATAGCACCAGCGATTCCGCACATCCATAAATCCGTTTCAGCGTATACAGAGCATCGACAGGCTGCCTTAGCGGCCCTGTCAGGCGACACCTCAGTGGGCCACACGAGCCGCCCGTTGCCTGATCGATAGGGTGCTGAGCAGGATCAGCGCCAGGAGCACAGCCGATGCGGTGTATCGGCTCGAAGCCAAGCCTCCTGCACTCAGAGGTTTGTCCAGGAAGTCGCCCCAAGCACACGGCGCAGGTGGCTCGCCGATGTCCCGTTTATCGGTCTGCAAGCAGTTCAACGTCAATGTCCCATAGTGTGGCTATGAACAATTAGCCGGACCTTAGGTATGGCGAGAGGGCAGCGCTCCGTGCCCAGTCCAGCGTGCGAGTTCGTCGCCACGGTGAGCCGCGATCGATTCGATGAACCGACATGCGAAGTCGCGTGGGTGCACGAAACTGACCGGCGATCAACGTCGCCGCTTCAGCATCTGACTCATGGGTTCGAATTGCACGCCGGCGGCCCTCAGATCGGTGTCGAACCCGGCACTGGAGAGGACGTCGAACTCTGCCTGCCGCGCCTCCATCAGTGGGTCTGCATCGCGGGTGAAAAGGCTGGGGTGGCACATCAGCAAGTCGCCATCTGTTGCACTGCGCAGCCAGCCCGCCAGCAACTCGCGATAGCGGCTGCGGCCGCCCTGGAAGTCGTACACGCCCAACAGGTGTTGGTTCTGCGGGTAACCCAGTGCGCTTGCGGCCGCTGCCAGGCCGCGAGCGCCCAGCGCTTCAATGACCCGTGGCTTGAAACGCCCGGGCGATGCCCTGGCGGCGGCTCGCCAAGTGCGCGGTGCGCGGGTCGATCTGATCCAGGGTGGCGCATCCCCCCGGCGGGTTTGCAGCTCCGCCAACAGTTCACTGCGCACCGTCGGCAGCTGATGCACATGTTGATGCCCGTCGATGAACGCCGGGCGGCGTCCGAGGGCCTGCTCGAATGCATCGAGTTGCGCGCGAATTTCGGTCCGAATGTGGCGACGATCCAGCCGCCGCAGATGACTGGCGATGATCAGTTCAAACAGCGAGCGGCGTGAGGCACCGAGCAGAGGAGCTTCAGTGAAGTCCAGATGCAAGCCGATGTCTGCGCTGCCTGGTTCGAAACCCCGTAGCAATCGACTCGATACGCTCCAGGATTTCCCGCCGACCAGGCAGCTGATCGCGTGAACGCGGTGCATGTCGGCAAGACGCAGCGCCGCGCCGTCGATACCGGGGTGCATGCCGAAGTCATCGACGCAGACGCAGACCCGCCGTGCAGCAGGCACCAAAGGCAGCGCAGCGAGCTGGGGCGGCTCAGGTCTGGCGGCCGGCGAGACGGCCTCACTCACCGGTGGACGCCACACCGCTGGCGGTGTTCAAGCCCTGCCCGATGTCGCGCTTGATCACGAACAAGGGTCTGCCCTTGACTTCAGCAAAGATGCGGGCGATGTACTCCCCGACCACACCAAGCGAGAGCAGCTGGACGCCGGAAAAAAACATCATGCCCGCGACGATCGTGGTCCAGCCGCTGACCGCGTGCCCGTAGAGCAGGTAACTCGCGGTCAGATAGCCCCCGTAGAGGAACGACATCACCGCCAGCGTGAACCCGACAGCGCTGACCATCCGCAAGGGCCACGTGGTGAAGGCGGTCAATCCGTCCAGCGACAAGCCGATCAGGCGCAAGGGATTGAAATGACTGTGGCCATGCGCGCGCGCATCGGGCACATAGGGAACACCCACGCTGCTGAACCCGACCCAGGCGTAGAGCCCTTTCATGAAGCGGTTGCGTTCAGGCAAGGACAGCAGCGCCGCGACGACCTGGCGATCCATCAGCCGAAAGTCTCCCGCGTCGGCGGGCACTGCGACGCGGCCGTTGACGTTGATCAAGGCATAGAACCAGCCCGCACCGTGTCGCTTGAACCAGCCTTCATCGCCACGGCTGCTTCGGCTGGCATAGACGACATCGTGGCCATCCTGCCAGCGTCGGATGAAAGTGGGGATCAGGGCCGGCGGGTGCTGCAAGTCGGCATCCATCATCACGACCACCTCACCCGAACAAGCCTGCAGGCCAGCGGTCAGCGCGGCTTCCTTGCCAAAGTTGCGCGACAGCTGAATCACGCGAAATCCCGGCACCCGGGCCCATTTCGACAAGGTCGACGGGGTCGCATCGGTGCTGCCGTCGTCGACCACGATGACCTCCCAAGCAAGGCTGCAGCCGGTCAGCGCCACGATGAGCAGCGGCAAAAGCTGATCCAGGTTGTGCGCTTCGTTGCGGCACGGAATGACGCACGACACAGTGGGCAGACGGTGTCGCTCCGAACTGCGGTCCGTCGGTGCGCGAGCAGACGCGGGCGTGCTGCATCGGGCGTGCAGCGCTGTGCCGTGAACAGGCCCACCCCCAACAACAACATTCGGAACACGAAGGTGATTCATGTAGACCTCTACCAGGCTTCTTTCACGTTGACTCGCCGTTCGATGGGTCGATGGGCAAACTCAAAGCGCGCACGGCACTGCCCCCTGTCGAGGCATCAGAACCCGCCACGACATGGTCGGGAGCAATGACCCTACGGGAGTTCCGCCCTGCAGCGTCACCGTGGGGCCCAGTTCCACCGCGCCGCAGCGTTCCACCGCGTCGCGCTCCAGCCAGGGGCTGATGTCGAATCTGCCGTCGATCAGGACCAACGGCCGTTCGGGCAACTGCAGCGCCAAGGTTTCGGCCATGAGCTTCTCGCCGATCACGATGCGGACCGGGCCTTTCAGTTCGGTACGGGCCGCATCACCGACGCGCTGCTCAAACGCCTGCGAATTGAAGTTGCGCCAATGGTTGTTGGCCAGTAAGGCCATTCCATACGGCGACGTGACGTAGTCGCGTGCCATCACCACGGCCTGGATGACCAAGAACGCACACACGACCTTCGACAGGTCAGCGCGATCCCAGAATCGGGGTGGTGCCAGCTCCATCGCGGCGGGCACCGCGAACAACAAAAAGGGCGTTCCCCAGTGTGCGGGCAACTCGGCGCCTGTGACGACGCCGACCAACGGCATGAAACACAAAGGCAGTACGCCCCAGGCGTAAATCAAGGCTTTCGCGGAATTTCGGTGCGGAGCGGCCTGGCTCCGGGACTCCGCCAGCGTCATGCGACTCAGCTTGCGCAAAGGCTTGGCTGCGACCGCCAGCATTGCAAATGCCGGGAACCCGCGTGTGATCAGTTGATCGACCAACCAGCCGAGGGAATTTTTAAGCCGCGCCAAGGCCCCCAGGCCGATCCCGATCGACGTGTCTTCTGCATATTCGATCGGCCCGAAGTCGTGTGCGCGCAGCCAATCGATGTGCGGCGTGAACATCAACAGGGCCACCAGGGTGGCGCACAGCAACCCGACGCGATGCGCCGGGTCGCGCCAGGCGCGCTGATGAAGGGCAAATGCCAGCACTGATGCCACCGTCACGGCGATTTGGTACTTCGACAGCAGGCCCAGCCCGATCGCGACACCCAGCGCAATCCACCAGCGCAGGCGCCGGGTGGCGAATGCCTGCCAGCACAGCGCCGCGCTCGCCGTGGCGATGAACATCAGCACGATGTTGTGGTTGTAGTAATTGAGTCTGCCGTTGTAGTAGGTGATGCACAGCGCGGCCAGCAGCGCGAGGCCGGCATAGGCCGGGCCGCGCAGCGTCACGAGCAATCGCCACATGATCGCCAACGCACCGAGCGTCATCACGGCGCCCATGCCATAGCTGGCCCAGGCTGACAGGCCGAATAGCTTCACGGGCAACCAGAGCAGCCAGGTCGGGAGGGGCGGGTGCTTGTAGTAGCCCCATTCCAGCGACCTGACCCAGGTCAGTTGCTCTATGTTGTCGGCAGGCGGCGACAGGCTGGTGAATGCGAGCACGCTCAGCCAGACGGCTGCGAACAGCGTCAGCCCGATGGCGACTTGGAGGCCGGTGAATTCGATCAGGCTGCGATTCGACCACGGCAGCTCGCGCATCCTGTCTATCGGATCGTCCAGCGAGGACGCCACCGATTTCTCACGCGCCGCGGGTGCACCCAAACTCATCAATTGGCCTCTCCAGAACTAAGCTCCGCGTTCAGTATTGACCTCTCCGACTTAACCAGGGCTTACTGGGCGAGGCATCGCCGGTCGCTGCCAACAGAGGGTCGAATTCAACCGGCAGCGCGCTCGTTAGAATTCTCGCAAGCGCTGATTTGCTCTGGCTTGCGGGCGCTCTACAAACCCAGCTAAACACAGGATCGACGGGCTTGCCCCGTCCCACCACCACAATGCTTTTTCTTGCTGTGACCACGGCCCGTGCGGCCCGTAGGCGACGCCATCCATGAGCGGCCTGGGCTTGGTGTGCCCGCAGTCGATGTCCTTTGCGCAGCCGCTGCCGTTGCGCAGTGGCGCGGTGTTGCGCGACTACACGCTGGTGTACGAAACCTACGGCACGCTGAATGCCGCGTGCAGCAATGCGGTGCTGGTGTGCCATGCGCTGAACGCCAGCCACCATGTCGCCGGACGCTACGCGGGCGATGCGAAAAGCGCCGGCTGGTGGGACAACCTGATCGGCCCGGGCAAGCCGCTGGACACCGACCGCTTCTTCGTCATCGGCGTCAACAACCCCGGCTCGTGCTTCGGATCGACCGGCCCGACGCACCTCAACCCGGCAACACAGCAGCCTTATGGCGCCGACTTCCCGGTGGTTACGGTCGAAGACTGGGTCGATGCCCAGGCCCGACTGTGCGACGCGCTCGGCATCACGACACTCGCCGCGGTGATCGGCGGCAGCCTGGGCGGCATGCAGGCGCTGTGCTGGGCGATGCGTTATCCGCAGCGGCTTGGGCACTGCATCGCGATCGCCACCGCGCCGAATCTCTCCGCACAGAACATCGCCTTCAACGAGGTCGCGCGGCGCGCCATCGTCACCGACCCCGACTTCCATGGCGGCCACTACCTGGCCCACGGCACGGTGCCGAAGCGCGGCCTGCGGGTGGCGCGGATGATCGGCCACATCACTTACCTCAGCGACGACACGATGGACGCCAAGTTCGGCCGCACGCTCCGCGCGGCTGTGTCTGGGGTGAACGACGGCGCCGATGTCGGCGCTGGCCACACCCCGGGCGACACCCCGCGCTACACCACGCAGGACATCGAGTTCGAGATCGAGAGCTACCTGCGCCACCAGGGCGACAAGTTCAGCGAGTACTTCGACGCCAACAGCTACCTGCTGATCACCCGGGTGCTTGATTACTTCGACCCTGCGCGCGAACACGGCGGTGATCTGTCGGTGGCGTTTGCCAGCGCCTTCGCCAGGTTCCAGCTGATCAGTTTCACGACCGACTGGCGGTTCTCGCCGGGGCGCTCCCGCGAGATCGTCAAGGCACTGCTCGACAACCGGCTCGACGTCAGCTACGCAGAGATCGCCGCGCCGCACGGGCACGACGCTTTCTTGCTCGACGACCCGCGCTATCACGGCGTGCTGCGCGCCCGCTTCGATCGCATCGCGCATGAGATCGGCGCCGCACCCGAGCGTGCGACATGAGTGATCGCACGGACCTCCCACTGATCGCAGGCCTGGTGCCACACGGCTCGCGCGTGCTCGACCTCGGCTGTGGTTCCGGCGAAACGCTGGCCCATCTTCGAGACATGCGACAGTGCACCGGCTACGGCATTGAGATCGCCGACGCCAATGTGCTGGCCTGCGAACAGCGCGGGGTCAACGTGATCCAACTCAACCTCGAAGAAGGGCTGGCAATCTTCGACGACCAGAGCTTCGATGTGGTGCTGCAGATCGACACGTTGCAACACCTGCGCAACACCGAGCGCATGCTGATGGAAACAGCGCGGGTCGGCCGCATCGGCATCGTCAGCTTCCCGAATTTCGCGCACTGGGCGAACCGGCTCAGCGTGGTGCGTGGCCGCATGCCGGTGACGAAAGCGCTACCTTACGAGTGGTACGACACGCCGAACATCCGCGTCAGCACCTACGCCGATTTCGAGGTGCTGGCGCGCCGCTGCGGCTTGCGCATCCTCGACGCGTTCGGCATCCAGCACGGTGACTGCGTGCGCCGCTGGCCGAACCTGATGGCGAGCGTCGCGGTGTTCAAGTTCGAGCGCGCTTAGCGCTCACGGTGGCAGACAGCGGTGGCGGGAGCCGACATCAGTCACCGTCATCGTCGGCAGCCCCACGCAAAACCTGCCAGACCACCTCGGCAGAAAAGCCGCGGCCGGCCAGAAACCGGGCCTGTCGTGCGCGGTCGGCGGGCGTGGACGGCGGCGCACCGAACTTGCGTTGCTGGACCTCGCGCGCCCGGGCTTTCTCGCTGTCTCGCAAGTCGCCAGCGATCGCCGGGGTGAGTGCGACACCATGCTGCGACAGCTCCTGCTGGATGCGCAGGTTGCCGAAACGTGCCGCGCGCGCATGGACGCGGCTTTCGACGAAGCGCTCATCACTGAGGTAGCGGTGGGCTTGCAGCCAGTCGAGCACGGCGTCGACCTCGGCCTGGCGATCGGCAGGAGTGCCCTGCGCCCCGGTGTCGTCGCGGCGGGCATCGTCACGCAGGCGCCGCAGCAGCTTGCGGCGCAGCTCCAGGCGGCTGTGTTCACGCTGCGCCAGCAGTTGCAGCGCACGGCCTTTCAGCGACAGCCGCGGCTTCATCGCGCCGGGCGACCTATACCGCCACGTGCCTAGGCCGCTTCACGCTGCAGGTCACGCTTTGGCAGGCTTTTCCTTGGCGGCCTTCGGCGCCTCGCTGCCATCCAGAGGCGGCAAGGCAGGAATACCGACCGCTTCGCGCACCAGGTTTTCGATCTCGAAGGCCAACGCCGGGTTCTCGCGCAGGAATTCGCGGGCGTTGTCCTTGCCCTGGCCGATCTTTTCGCCCTTGTAGGCATACCAGGCGCCGCTCTTTTCGAGCACCTTGGCTTCGACGCCCATGTCGATGATCTCGCCCTGGCGGCTGATGCCTTCGCCGTAGAGGATGTCGAATTCAGCGGTCTTGAACGGCGGCGCCACCTTGTTCTTGACAACTTTGACCTTGGTCTCGTTGCCGATGACCTCTTCGCCCTTCTTGATGCTGCCGATGCGGCGAATGTCGAGCCGCACCGAGGCGTAGAACTTCAGCGCGTTGCCGCCGGTGGTGGTTTCGGGGCTGCCGAACATCACGCCGATCTTCATGCGGATCTGGTTGATGAAAATGACCATGGTGTTGGTCTTCTTGATGGTGCCGGTCAGCTTGCGCAGCGCCTGGCTCATCAGCCGCGCTTGCAAACCAGGCAACGAATCGCCCATCTCGCCTTCAATTTCGGCCTTCGGCGTAAGGGCTGCCACCGAGTCGATGACGACCAGATCGACGGAGGCGGAACGCACCAGCGCGTCGACGATTTCGAGCGCCTGCTCGCCGGTATCGGGCTGGCTGATCAGGAGCTCTTGCAAGTTCACGCCGAGTTTTTGCGCATAGGCGGTGTCGAGCGCGTGTTCGGCGTCGATGAAGGCGCAGGTGCCGCCGACCTTTTGCATCTCGGCGATGACCTGCAGCGTCAGCGTGGTCTTGCCGCTGGACTCCGGCCCATAGATCTCGACGACCCGGCCGCGTGGCAGCCCGCCGACGCCGAGCGCGATGTCGAGCCCCAGCGAGCCGGTGGACACCACCTCGATGTTGTCGATCACCTCGCCCTCGCCCAGCCGCATGATCGTGCCCTTGCCGAACTGCTTTTCGATCTGCGCGAGTGCGGCTTGCAGGGCTTTGGCTTTTTCGGTGTTCAAGGCTTTGACGGGTGCGTCCATGCGAATCTCCAAGGTGTAAATTTGATTATTACAAAAGCTGGATGTTTGTACAGTAGTTTATGCGCTGATGAAGGTTGTCAGTTAAGGGGATGACGCATGCGGGTTCTGATTGCTGAAGACGACCAGGTGCTGGCCGATGGCCTGCTGCGCTCACTGCGCAACGCGGGCTATGCGGTCGATCAGGTGGGCAGCGGCAGTGAGGCCGATGCGGCCTTGACCTCGCACGAGTTCGACATGGTGATCCTCGACCTGGGCCTGCCCAAGGTGCACGGGATGGAGGTGCTGCGCAAACTGCGTGCACGTGGGTCGAGCGTGCCGGTGCTGATCCTGACGGCGGCCGACAGCGTCGAGCAGCGTGTCAAGGGGCTGGATCTCGGTGCCGACGACTACATGGCCAAGCCGTTCTCGCTGCAGGAGCTGGAGGCCCGCGTGCGGGCGCTGACGCGGCGCGGGCTGGGCAGCGCATCGAGCGTGATCAAGCACGGGCCGCTGACCTTCGACGCCACCGGCCGCGTGGCCTACATCAACGACCAGATGATCGATCTGTCGGCGCGCGAGATCAGCCTGCTCGAAGTGCTGCTGCAACGCGCCGGGCGGCTGGTCAGCAAGGACCAATTGGTCGAACACCTGTGCGAGTGGGGCGAAGAGGTCAGCAACAACGCGATCGAGGTCTACATCCACAGGCTGCGCAAGAAACTCGAGCCGGGCCAGGTGCGCATCGCCACCGTGCGCGGGCTGGGCTACTGCCTGGAGAAACTCGCGGCCTGAGACGCTCTGAATCAGCATGGCCAACACCCCGCGCGAGCAGCGTTCCCTCTTCGGCGAAATCCTCGACTGGATGCTCGCGCCCTTGCTGGTGCTGTGGCCGATGAGCGTGGTGCTGACCTGGCTGGTGGCGCAGGGCATTGCCAACCGGCCTTACGACCGCGAACTGGCCGACATGGTGCGGGTGCTGTCCAAGCAGGTGGCGATCACCGCCGCAGCAGGCGCCGGCGCCGCCACCGCCACCGCGGTTTTCACGCTGCCGGCCGGCGCCTCGGAAATCCTGCGTGCCGACGACGCCGACGATGTGTTCTACCAGGTGCTGGGGTTGCGCGGCGAGCACCTGAGCGGCGACCGCGCGCTGGCGATGCCGGGAGAAGAAGAGCGCGCGCCGCCCGGCGAGCTGCGTTACCGCGATGACACCATTCACGACGAGAGCGTGCGCGTGGCCTATTTGTGGGTCGATGTGCCGGGCCGCCCGGGGGATGCCGCGCCGCTGGTGCAGGTGGCCGAAACGCTGGGCAAGCGTTCGCGGCTGGCCACCGAAATCATCAAGGGCGTGATCTTGCCGCAGTTCGTCATCCTGCCGCTGGCGGTGCTGCTGGTGTGGCTGGCGCTGGTGCGCGGCTTCGCGCCGCTGAACGAATTGCAGCAGCGCATCCGCAAGCGCGACAGCAGTGACCTGAGCCCGATCGACGAACGCGATGCGCCCGAAGAGGTGTCGCCGCTGGTGCGTGCGATCAACGACCTGCTGGCGCGGCTCGACCACTCGATGGGCTCGCAAAAGCGCTTCCTCTCCGACGCGGCGCACCAACTCAAAACGCCGCTGGCCGGCCTGCGCATGCAGGCCGAGCTGGCGCAGCGCGACATCGACGCTGGCCGGAGCGCGCCCGCCGACATCAAGCGCTCACTGCAGCAGATCGCACGTTCCACCGAGCGCGCGTCGCACATGGTCAACCAGTTGCTGTCGATGGCGCGCGCCGAGGACCGCGACCACACGATGGCGCTGGTGCCGGTCGATCTGGCCGAACTGGCCGTCGAAACGGTGCAAGACTTCGTGCCGCACGCGCTCGACAAACGCATCGACCTCGGTTACGAGGGGCCCGGGGTTGCCACGCCGAGCGGCGGTCTGAAGGTCTGGGGCCACCGGCTGCTGCTGGGCGAGCTGATCCGCAACCTGGTCGACAACGCGCTGCACTACACGCCGGCTGGCGGTGTGGTCACGGTGCGAGTCATTGACGACCCGTTCGGCCAGACGGTGACGATCCAGGTCGAGGACTCCGGGCCGGGCATTCCGGTGGCCGAGCGCGAGCAGGTGTTCCGCCCGTTCTACCGGCTGCTCGGCACGCAGGTCGACGGCTCGGGGCTGGGCTTAGCGATCGTGCGCCAGATCGCCACCCAGCACAGCGCCGAGCTGCTGATTTCTGACGCCAACCTGCCGCCCCGCGCGCACGCGGTTGACCCGGATGACCCGGCCGATATTCCCTTCGGCCCCGGCGTGCGATTCACCCTGCGCTTTGCCGCAGTACGCGACGCGCCTGCAGCCGGTGGCGCTCCTACACTCGTGCTGAATTCACCCGGAGAGCGCTGATGAATGCACGCGACCCCTCGTTGCCCGAGCCCTCACCCACGGCCACCGACCACGCCGCCGCCATCTCCGCGTTCTGTGATCGCACCTGGGGCGAGGCCATCGTGCCGGCCTTGATCGACTACATCAGGGTCCCGGCGAAAAGCCCGCTGTTCGATGCCGACTGGCAGGCGAACGGACACATCGAACGCGTGGTCCGCGACGCCGCACAGTGGGTCGAGCGGCAGCGCGTGGCCGGGTTGAGGCTGGAGGTGGTGCGCCTGCCGGGCCGCACGCCGGTGATCTTTTTCGAGGTCCCCGCGACCTGCCCTGGTGGCAACGAGCGCGACGCCCCCACGGTGCTGATGTACGGCCACCTCGACAAGCAGCCCGAGTTCACCGGCTGGCGCAACGACCTGGGGCCGTGGACGCCGAAGTACGAGGGTGGCCTGCTCTACGGCCGCGGCGGCGCCGACGACGGCTATGCGGTCTACGCCTCGCTCACCGCCATCATGGCGCTCGATACGCAAGGCATTCCGCGGCCGCGCTGCGTCGGCCTGATCGAGAGCTGCGAGGAAAGCGGCTCGTTCGACCTGCCGGCCTACATCGATGCGTTGAAGCCGCAGCTCGGCCGCGTCGGCCTGGTGGTGTGCCTCGACAGCGGCGCTGGCAACTACGACCAG
>JANPNF010000082.1:0-1713 GCA_031427315.1 Burkholderiales bacterium
GAGCGCCAGCAGCGCGCGCCGCTGTACGACACCCGGTGCGGCGGCATCACCGATGGCTTGGTGGCCAGCAAGCTCGGCGCCGGCTTGGACATCCTCGCCGCCGGTATGCGCAGTTGCCCCTACCACTACCACTTGGCGCAAGAGGAGATGTTCGTGATCCTCGAAGGCCAGGGCAGCTTGCGCGTGGCCGGCGAGCTGTTGCCGGTACGCACGGGAGACGTGGTCGTGATCCCACCCGGCCCCGAGTACCCGCACCAGTTCATCAACACCTCCGACGCGCCGATGAAGTATCTGAGCATCAGCACGCAGGAGCGGCCCGAAGTCTGCGTCTACCCCGACTCGGGCAAGACCGGCGCGTTTGCCAAGGACCATCGCGTGATGGTGCGCAGTACCGACTCGCTCGACTACTGGGACGGCGAACCCTAGGGGTGGGCGCGGCGCAGGCCCTCGGTATCATGCTCGCCTCGGTCTCCCCCCCTCCACCGCACGCTCAAGGAGCGCCCCATGGCCTCGGTCAACAAAGTCATCCTCATCGGCAACCTGGGCAAGGACCCGGAGGTGCGCTACGCACCCAGCGGCTCGGCCATCTGCAACGTCACCATCGCCACCAGCCGGCAGTGGAAAGACAAGACCAGTGGCGAGCGGCAGGAAGAGACCGAATGGCACCGCGTGACGTTCTTCGACCGCATGGCCGAAGTCGCCGGCGAGTACCTGAAGAAGGGCAAGTCGGTCTACGTCGAGGGCCGGCTCAAGACGCGCAAGTGGACCGACAAGGAAGGCGTCGAGCGCTACACCACTGAAATCATGGCCGATCGGATGGAGATGCTCGGCAGCCGCGAGGGCAGTGGCAGCGGCGGCGACGACGCGGGTGGCCAGCGCAGCGCTCCGGCGGCACGGCCAGCGACTGGCCGGCCGGCGGCGGCGGCGCCCGCCAAGTCATCGACCGGCTTCGACGACATGGACGACGACATTCCGTTTTAGATGACAGCCCCAAGACGCCTGCGGCGTCGCCCCCCGTGGGGAGCGCAGGCCGCTTGGGAGCGGCCCGGCGCCGGCCTGCGATGGCCGACTCGAATGGATTGATCCACGGCAAAACGCCCCGTACTGCGGGGCGTTATCGCCGGCGCTTTGGAGCACCCGATGGCCGCCGACACCCGCGAAAGCGTGCACCTGACCCAGCTGCGCGACTACCAGTTCGAAGTCCGGTTCGGCGGCGGCATCGCCGCCGCGCTGCACAGCGACCTGCCGCCCCCGCTCGGTGGCGGGCTGGGGCCTTCCCCCGAGCAGCAATTGGCGGCGGCGGTCGGCAACTGCCTGGCGGCCTCGCTGCTGTTTTCGCTGCGCAAATACAAGCAGCAGCCCGAGCCGATCAGCGCCGAGGTCAGCGCCGAGATCGGCCGCAACACCGAGGGCCGGCTGCGCGTGCAGGCCCTCGACGTGGTCCTCACGCTCGGCCAGCCGGCCGCCGCGCTGCAGCAGCTCGAGCGCGTGCTGGCGCAGTTCGAAGACTTCTGCACCGTGACGCAGAGCGTGCGCGTCGGCATCGACGTCACGCATCTGAAAGAAAGAAATGTACACATTCTGCACACAACTAAACCACATCCTACTGTATCGATTAGATATACGTAAGCTCTCTGCCACCTGTCTCCTGCACATCATAGTAAGACTGCCGATATATCATCGCCACTACGTCTGCTGCAGCTTCGATCCCAC
>JANPNF010000083.1:0-11412 GCA_031427315.1 Burkholderiales bacterium
CACCCGAGCGACCTGATCCTGCCGGTGTTCGTTACCGCGGGGCACAACCAAACGCAGGACGTGGCCTCGATGCCCGGCGTGCAGCGCGTCACGCTCGACCACCTGCTGCCGGTGGCCGAGAGCTGCCTGAAGCTGGGCATCCCGGTGCTGGCGCTGTTCCCAGTGATCGAGACCGCACTGAAGACCGAAGACGGCGCCGAAGCGCTGAACCCTGAGGGCCTGGTGCCCACCGTGGTGCGTGAGCTGAAGCGCCGCTTCCCGGAATTGGGTGTGCTGACCGATGTGGCGCTCGACCCCTACACCAGCCACGGCCAGGACGGCCTGCTCGATGCCACCGGCTACATCGTCAACGACATCACCGTCGATGTGCTGCGCCGACAGGCGCTGGTGCATGCGGAGGCCGGTGTCGACATCGTGGCGCCCAGCGACATGATGGACGGCAGGATCGGAGCGATTCGATCGGCGCTCGAATCGCACGGCGCGATCCACACCAAGATCATGGCCTACAGCGCCAAGTACGCCAGCGCCTTCTACGGGCCGTTCCGCGAAGCGGTGGGCTCGGCCGGCAACCTGGGCAAGAGCAACAAGAAGGTCTACCAGATGGACCCCGGCAACAGTGACGAGGCCTTGCGCGAAGTGGCACTCGACATCGCCGAGGGCGCCGACATGGTGATGGTCAAGCCCGGCATGCCGTACCTCGACATCGTGCGCCGGGTGAAAGACGAGTTCCGCGTGCCGACGTTCGTGTATCAGGTCAGCGGCGAGTACGCGATGCTGAAGGCCGCGGCGGCCAACGGCTGGCTGGACCACGACGCCGTGATGATGGAAAGCCTGCTCGCCTTCAAGCGCGCCGGTGCCGACGGCGTGTTGACCTATTTTGCGCTTGATGCCGCTCGGCTGATGAAGGCCGACTGAGGCGGCGCTGGAGAGGCGATGCGCGTCTTCCACATCAGCGGCGATCAGTTCAGCGAACTCGACGACCTGCCCGAGTCCTTGCCGGCGAACGGGTACCTGTGGGTGGGCAGCGCGCAGCGTGAATTCGAAGTGCAGGCCGGGGTGTTGCAAAATGCACTGCAGCGCTGGACCGGCGGGCAGCTGGTCGACCTGCACATTGCCGACCTGCTGAACAACCAGCTGCCCTCGCACTTCGACTACACCTCGTGGTACGACATGCTGGTGTTCCGGCGATTGGCCGCCGGCGAAGGCAGCGCGCCGATGTTCCTCGACGACAGCAAGGGCACGCTGAATACTGCCCGCGCGGCGCTGGACGCGATCGACACCAGCCCGGTCGGTTTTGCCCTGTTTGATCGCGTGCTGATCACGGTGCACCCGATCGACTGCCAGGTGCGAGAGTTCTTCGCCAACCGCCTGCAGCAGCAGGCGCTACCGTCGGTGGGCGATGCGCGCGGCGCCGAAGGCCGCAGCACGGTGCGCCTGCCGACCAGCCCGGCCGACCTGATGCTGCGCATGGTCAACCACATGGTCGACAGCTACCTCGAATTGCGGCGCTTGCTGACCAAGCAACTGGGCTACCGGCAGCAGGAACTGTTCAACCCGCGCAGCCGCTTCGACAACTGGCAGATGCTGCTGGAATCGCGCAATTCATTGCACCTGCTGGAGGACACCTGCGAAGACCAGCGCAGCGCGATCACCGAATGGATCGATGCGCTCGACGAGTGGCCGGCCGAGGCCGACACCGCCGCGCGCCGCGAACGCGAGTTGCTGCGCCTGCGTTCGCGCGACGTGCTGGAACACATCGAACGCGTGCTCGGCCATGTGCGCCGGCTCGAATCGTCGGCCGAGACCGCGGTGCAGATGCATTTCTCGGCGCAGAGCAACCGCACCAATCACATCATGCGCACGCTGACCGTGCTGACGGCGATCTTCATGCCGCTGAACCTGGTGACCGGCTTCTTCGGCATGAATTTTGAGGGCCTGCCGCTGATCCACAGCCGCACCGGCTTCTGGATCATCTTCCTCTGCATGCTGGTGCTCGGCACCGGCCTCAGCGTGTTCTTCTGGCGCAAGCGCTACCTGAGTTCGTCGCGCTGAAGTTGCGTTCGCGTCAGACCAGCGGCAGGTCCTGCATCTGCTTTAAGACATCCCGGGGGCTCAGCATCGCGACCGCTCCCACGGTCCCCAGTTCGAGCAGATCGCGGTCGCCGCTGACCAGCCAGTCGGCCGCACCGGCCAGTGCGGTGTGCACGAACTTATCGTCGTCTGCGTCGCGGCTGAGGCGCTCGGTCAGGCCGTCGATGACCACCCACTCGGCCACGGCGTTCAAATCGTGCAATAGTCGGCGCCGGTGCTCGATCGTCAGGTACCGGTCGAACTTGGGACGCCAGAGGCGCGACTCCAATTCGGCAAAGGTGGGCTCCGAGAACACCAGCCGCCCGTGGCCCAACGTCCACCGGACGACCGCAGCGGGCGGTGTGTGGGCGGACAACGCAGCGCTGATCAACACATTGGTGTCGATCACCACCCGTTTAACTGTCATCGGCCAGAAGATGAGCCAATTGGCCCGCCGTGAGGCCAGCGGCAGCCGCTGATTGCGCAGTTTCAGCCAGGGTGTGGGCCAAGCGGTCGGCATAGAAAGCGCGCATCGCTTCGTAGTCGTCGGCCGACACCATGACACCCACCACCCGGTCCCGCCGCGTCACGCGCACGGGGGCTTTCTGCACGCGGTCGATGAATTCACCGAAGCGAACTTTGGCGTCGTTGGCGGAGAAAGTTTGCATGCGACGAATACTACATCTGTCGCGCGATTCGATCGAATCGATCGATATTGGGAGCCTCACACCAGATATGGATCAACAAACCCCAGCAATTGCATCAACTCGCTTTCGCGGGCTTCCATCCGTTCGGCCTCGTCGTCGCGCTCGTGGTCATGCCCTTGGGCGTGCAGCGTGCCGTGGATCAGCAAGTGCGCATAGTGGGCTTCGAGCGAGCGCGACTGCGCGCGTGCTTCGGCTTCGACCACGTCGGCGCACAGCACCAGGTCGGCGTGCACCGTCGGTGCATGGCTGTAATCGAAGGTGAGCACGTTGGTGGCGTGATCCTTGCCGCGGAAGTCGCGGTTCAGCGCGCGGGCTTCTTCGCTGCCGACGATGCGCACGGTGATGTCTGCCGGGGCGTCCAATGCCGCACAGATCCAGCGTGCGACGCGGTGACGCGGCAGCAGTAAGCGGTGCGCGCGAGGGAGATCGTCGCGCGCGAACTGCAGCGAGAGCGACAGCGCCGGACGGCCCATCAAACGGGGTCTGAGCGCGACGCCTCGTAGGCATCGACGATGCGCGCGACCAGCGGGTGGCGCACCACGTCGGCCGAGGTGAAGCGGGCCGTGGCAATACCGCGCACCCGCCGCAGCACGCGCTCGGCGTCGATCAGCCCGCTCATCTGGCCGCGCGGCAGGTCGATCTGGCTGACGTCGCCGGTGATCACGCACTTGCTGCCGAAGCCGATGCGCGTCAAGAACATCTTCATCTGCTCAGGCGTGGTGTTCTGCGCCTCGTCGAGGATCACGAATGCGTTATTCAGCGTGCGCCCGCGCATGAAGGCCAGCGGCGCGATCTCGATGGAGCCCTTCTCGAAAGCGCGGGCGACCTTGTCGGCGCCCATCAGGTCGTGCAGCGCGTCGTACAGCGGGCGCAGGTAGGGATCGACCTTCTGCGCCAGATCACCGGGCAAAAAACCCAGGCGTTCACCCGCTTCGACCGCCGGGCGGGTGAGCACGATGCGCTGCACGCTGCTGCGCTCAAGCGCATCGATCGCACAGGCCACGGCCAGAAAGGTCTTGCCAGTGCCCGCCGGCCCGATGCCAAAGGTGATGTCGTGCGACTGGATGTTGCTCAGGTACACCTGCTGGTTGAGCGTGCGCCCGGTCAGGTCGGCACGCCGCGTGCGCAGCACGGTGGCCGCCGGGGCGGCCACAGACTCCGCCGCATCAGCAGGATCGCCCGCGGGGCGCTTGCTCAACGGGATCGCGCGCCCGGCGGTGTCGGCAGCAGCTTCCACCAGCGACAGCTGAAAAGCGTCGGCCGCCAGCGGCAAGCGAGCGCGGTCATAGAGTGACTGCAGCAGGCCCACCGCGCGCTCTGCCTGTGCCTTGCCGCCTTCGATGCTGAAGGACTCATTGCGGCGCGTGATCTTCACGTCGAATGCCGACTCGATGTCACGCAGGTGGCAATCCAAAGGGCCACACAGGTGGGCCAGCCGGCTGTTGTCGAGCGGAAAGAACGCGTGTCTGAGGATCAAGATCGACCAATGCTGCTGAAGGTGCGCCGATTGTGGCTCCAGCGCCGTGAACGAAGGCCGCGTTGGCGGCTTCACCCCTGCGGTGAGCAGGCGGGCCTCCTGCACAATGGCCTCTCATGCGAATCCGAGGCGTGCTGCACATCCTGGCCCTGTGGTTGTGGCTCGCCTTCGGCCCGGCCCAAGCGGCGGTGCTGACGATCACATCGGTGCAGGCCGTGCAGAGCGACGCCGTGCACTTTCCGGTCGACGCCGCAGCGGTGGCGACGATGCTGCCCGATGAATGGTCTAAGTCGCGCCCGGATCACGACGGCAGCGTCTGGTACCGCGCCCGCTTCGACACGCCCGCAGGCGTCGGCAACGACGACCTGCTGGCGTTGTATATCGAGCGGGTGTGCAGCAACCTCGAGGTGCATTTGAACGGGCGCCGCATCTACAGCGGCGGCCGCATGCGCGAACCGCTCACCCGCAACTGCTACCGCCCTCAGCTGGTGAGAATCCCGACGGCGCTGCTGAACCCGCAGGCCAATGTGCTGGACATCCAGGTGCAGGGCGCGGCGCTGAAGCATGTGGCGGTGCGCGCGCGCGCCGGCTGCCTGTCGGTGCTGCGCATCGGGCCCGAGGCCGAGGTGTCGGCGCTGTACGCCGAGCGTGAGTTCTGGAGCATCACCACGGTGCAGATCGCCGGTATCACCTTGACGGCACTCGGCGGCTTTCTGCTGGTACTGAGCTGGATCAACCGCAAGGAGCGCTACCTGAAGTATTTCGGCGCATTGCTGATCGGCTGGGCGCTGCTGTCGCTGCGGGTGTGGTGGCCGCACTGGCCACTGGAAACACGGGGGTTCGAGTTGCTGGTGTGCAGCGCCTTTGCGCCTGTTGTCGGCGTGGCGGTGCAGTTCTTCCTGAGTTATGCCGGTGTGCGCTGCCAGCGCGTGGCAGCCGGGCTGCTGCTGCAGTGCGTGCTGATGCCAGCCAGCTTGCTGATCGCGCCTGCCGACGATTTTTTCATGCTGGCCAATGCGTGGTTTGCGCTGATGTCGGTCGAGCTGATCGCCTCCATCGTGTGCTATTTGTGGCTCGTGTGGAAGCAACGGCGCGTTGATTTCTGGCCGATGGGGCTGACCGCTGGTGGCATGGGCGTGGTGGTGCTGCTGGAGCTGGCGGTGCAATACAGCTGGCTGCCGATGCACGCGTTGCAGCCGCTGAATGTCGCGCTGCCCCTGCTGCTGCTGGGCATCGGCTCGCGGCTGTTGCAGATGTTCGGCCGGGCGCTGCAGGCTGCCGAGATCAACCGCGCGCAGCTTGAGAACCGGGTGCAGGAGGCCACCGACGAGATCGAGAGCAACTTCGCGCAGATGTCGGCGTTGCGTGTCGAGCAGGTGACCGAAAAGGAGCGCAAGCGCATTGCTGCCGACCTTCACGACGACCTCGGTGCCAAGCTGCTGACCATCGTGCACACCAGCGACAGCGAGCGCATCTCGACGCTGGCACGCGAGGCGCTGGAAGAAATGCGGCTGTCGGTGCGCGGCCTCACCGGCAAGCCAGTGCAGCTCGCCGATGCGCTGGCCGACTGGCGGGCCGAGGTGGTGTCGCGCCTGGGGCAGGCCAACATCGAGGCCGACTGGCGCAATCCACCCGACGAGTTGGACCAAAAACTCAGCGCCCGGGTCTTCGTGCAAACCACCCGCATCCTGCGCGAGGCGGTGAGCAACATCATCAAGCACAGCGGCGCCTCACTTTGCAAAGTGCGCACCTCGGTCGATGCGGTGCATTTCGGTTTGCTGGTGCAAGACAACGGCAACGGCATCCCGATGGAGCTCGACGGCAAGCTCGACCGGGGGCACGGCATGTCGAGCATGAAGCACCGAGCCAAGCAGTTGGCCGGACAGTGCCTGGTGGAGTCGGGGCCCGGCTACGGCACCGTGATCAGGCTCACGATTCCGTTGTAAATCAACGATCAGTGGCCTCCAATCCGCTCAGGTCTGCGTTCACATCGCCGATAAAGCGAACGACGGAGCCCCCATGAACAACATCCTGCTGCTCGAAGACCTGCCCGAGATTCGCGCCTGGCTGAAGGTGCTGATCCTCCAGGTGTTTCCGCAATCGCACATCCAGGAGGCCGCGCGCGTTCACGACGCGCTCGAACTGGTGACCGCGATCAAGTTCGACTTGGCGCTGGTCGACCTCGGCTTGCCCGATGGGTCAGGCGTCAGCGTGGTGAGCGCGTTGCGCGAATCGCAGCCGGAATGCCAGTCGGTGGTGGTGACGATCCACGACGACGACGACCACCTGTTCCCCGCGCTGCAGGCCGGCGCCTTCGGCTACCTGCTCAAGGAGCAGGCGCGCGAACTGATCGCCGAGCAGCTCAAGCGCATGCGCGGCGGCGAGCCCCCGCTGTCGCCGTCGATCGCCCGGCGCGTCATCGCACACTTCGCCGCACAGGCCAAGGTGAAAACGCCGCAGCGCGCGCATTCCATGCCGCATGTGCTGCTGACCGACCGTGAAAACGAAGTGCTGCTGCGGGTGGCCAAGGGTTACACGCTGCCCGAGATCGGCGTGCAGCTGGGCCTGTCGCGCCACACCATTGCCGACTACGTGAAGCATATCTACCGCAAGCTAAACGTCAGCTCGCGCGCCGAGGCAGCGCTGGAAGCGCAGCGGCTGGGCCTGTTCGACAGCTGAGCACGCCGACCGGCGGGGACGTGCTGATCGCGACCGGATAATCGGTCGATGATCGGACGACTCACCGGCACCCTCGCGGACAAATCGCCCCCGCAGCTGCTCATCGATGTGAACGGCGTCGGCTACGAGGTCGACGTGCCGATGAGTAGCTTCTACAACCTGCCCGGCCTCGGCGAACGCGTCACGCTGCTGACGCATTTCATCGTCCGCGAAGACGCGCAGATCCTGTTCGGCTTCCTCACGCACGACGAGCGGCAAACCTTTCGGCTGCTGATCAAAATCACCGGCGTCGGCCCGCGGATGGCGCTCGCGCTGCTGTCGGGCTTGAGCGTTGGCGAGCTGGCACAAGCGGTCGCGCGGCAAGAAACCGGCCGGCTGGTCAAGGTGCCGGGCATCGGCAAGAAAACCGCCGAGCGACTGCTGCTCGAACTCAAGGGCAAGCTCGCCGACGCGATCAGCGCGCCAGCCACAGTGGCCAGCGACGCGCAGGCCGACATCTTGCAAGCCTTGATCGCGCTCGGCTACAGCGACCGCGAAGCCGCCGCGGCGCTGAAGTGCCTGCCGCCGGATGCCAGCGTCAGCGACGGCATCAAACTGGCGTTGAAGTCGCTGGCCTGAGCCGGATCAATGGGCGTGTTTCCCGGCAGACTCGGCCGGGGTGGGTTCGTCGACGTTGACGGTGACAACCACCTCGCCGGCTTTCTCGAATTTCAGCGACAGCGGGAACTTGTCGCCCGCCTTCAGCGGCGCCTTGAGCCCGAACAGCATCAGGTGGAATCCACCCGGTTGCAGCGCGACGGCTGCCCCGCTGGGCAGCGCGATGGCCTCGACCTGGCGCATCCGCATCACATCGCCGTCCATCACCATCGAATGCATTTCAATCGACGCGGCCATCGTCGAGGTTGCCGACAGCAAGCGGTCGGGCGCACCCTGGTTGGTCAGCGTCAGATAGCCCGCGCCGACCTGTTGCCCTGCACGCGTCGGCCGCGCATACGGATGCCCGATGTCGATGTCGCCCAGCTTGAAGCTGTGGGCGGCGGCGGTGAGGGTCAGACAGGCCAGCGCCGTGCTGACGACGGATTGCAGAAGGTGTGGGTAAGGCATAAGTTGATTGTCGGGCCACCGCCTGCGACACGCCGTGTCGATAATGCGGCATGAGCATCCAGACCGACGATTTCGAGCCGCGTCGCGTGGTCAGCGCGGCCAGCGCGTCACCCAATGAGGAGGCGATCGAGCGCGCACTGCGGCCGAAGGGCTTGGCCGAGTACGTCGGCCAGACGAAGGCGCGCGAGCAGCTGGCCATCTTCATCGGTGCGGCCAAGATGCGCAGCGAAGCGATGGACCATGTGCTGCTGTTCGGCCCGCCGGGGCTGGGCAAGACGACGCTCAGCCACATCATCGCCAACGAGCTCGGCGTGAACCTGCGCCAGACCTCCGGCCCGGTGCTGGAAAAGCCGAAGGACCTGGCGGCGATCCTGACCAATCTGGAGCGCAACGACGTGCTCTTCATCGATGAGATTCACCGCCTCAGCCCGGTCGTCGAGGAAATCCTCTACCCCGCGCTGGAGGACTACCAGATCGACATCATGATCGGTGAGGGTCCGGCCGCGCGCAGCATCAAGCTCGATTTGCAGCCGTTCACGCTGGTGGGCGCCACCACCCGCGCCGGCATGCTGACCAACCCGCTGCGCGACCGTTTCGGCATCGTGGCGCGGCTGGAGTTCTACACGCCGGAAGAACTCGCGCGCATCGTCAACCGCTCCGCTGGGCTGCTGAAGGTGCCGACCGATGCCGAGGGCGCTTACGAGATCGCCCGCCGCTCACGCGGCACACCGCGCATCGCCAACCGGCTGCTGCGTCGGGTGCGCGACTATGCCGATGTGAAGGGCGATGGCCGCATCACGAAAGCGCTGGCCGATCTGGCGCTGAAGATGCTAGACGTCGACCCGCACGGGCTCGACGTGATGGACCGCAAGCTGCTCGAAGCCGTGATCCACCGCTTCGACGGCGGCCCGGTCGGCCTCGACAACGTGGCCGCCGCCATCGGTGAAGAGCGCGACACGATCGAAGACGTGATCGAGCCCTACCTGATTCAGCAGGGCTACCTGCAACGCACCCCACGCGGCCGCATCGCGACGCTGGCAGCGTTCAAGCACCTGGGCGTAACGCCACCGAAGCACAGCGCCGCCGCCGACCTGTTCGGCGAGTGAGGCACCCCAGGTCGATCAGGCTGATCAGGGCCGCGACACCTCAGCGCCAGCGGCATCCGCCGCCCCGTCCGCCGATTCGTCCAGCGCCGCCACATCGAGGTGCCTCGTGTCGCTCCAGCCGATCAGCGTCAGGCCCTCTGCGGTGTAGAGCAGCCGGTTGATGCTGGCATTGCCCAGCGGCCAGGAGCGCTGGGTCTGCAGGCCCTGCCGGGTGGCCGCGCGGTACAGGCAGTCCATCACGCCGCCATGGGCGACCAGCGCGATGGTCTGGCCGGCGTGGGCCACGGCCAGTCCCTGCACCGCTGCGATGCAACGGTCATAAACCTGTCGCAACGACTCGCCGCCTTCGGGCGCGAAGTCAGGCTCGCGCTGCATCCAGCGGCGGGCTTCGGCCGGCCAGCGGGCCTCGATCTCGGCGAAGGTCAGCGCCTCGAAGACGCCGAAGGCACGCTCACGCAGCCGCGGGTCGGTGACGACGGGCAACGCCAGTGCGTCGCCGAGTGCCTGGGCGGTCTGCAACGCGCGCAGCAGGTCGCTGGAATAGACGGCAGAGATGCCTTCTTCGACCAGCGCGCCCGCGGTGCGCTGCGCCTGCCAGCGGCCGGTGGCGTTGAGCGGGATGTCGAGGTGCCCCTGGAGCCGGTGGTCGACGTTCCAGGCGGTTTCGCCGTGACGGATGGCAACGACGCGGGTCACCGGCTGCATCGCCTCAAACGCCCCAGACGATGACCGCACCTTCGGCATGGCAGCGCTTGAGCATCTCGACCAGCGGCCACGCGCGTTGCTTGAGGCCGATGCGGTCGGGCGCTGCGGTTTTGCGATCCGCAGCGGCATCGCCCTGCTGACCCGCCGCCTCCTCGGCCGCCACCGCCTGCTCGATCGCAGTGATCGCGGCCGGCATGTCGGCCAGCTCGAAGATGCCCTGGGCAGCAGGCGCTTTGCCGACGATGCGCAGGATTTGATCGCCCTGCGGTGCGAGCATGATGACGTCGCCCGCCGCTTTGGATTTGAATTTGTAAATCATCGCGCCCCCCCGGCCCACGCTGAATGCAGCGGTCAGCGGCGCATTGTGCGTGGCCTCAGGCTGGCGGTGTCGCGTCGGGGGTCGGTGGCAGCGGGGCAGCGGCCGATCGGCACTGGTCGTGCATCGTCTCGAACGACACCACGTCGATGGCAGGCGAGGTCAAAAAGCCCTGGTACTGCTCGCAGCCGACCTGCAGCATGAACTGCCGCTGGGCCTCGGTCTCGACGCCTTCGGCGATCAACTCTAGCCGCAGCGCGCGCGCCATGTTGGCGATCGCGCGCACGATGCCGGCGTCACTTTCATCGTCCGGCAGCCCCTGGATGAAACTGCGGTCGATTTTCAGCCGCCCGATCGGAAAACGCTTCAGGTAGGCCAGGCTCGAATAGCCGGTGCCGAAGTCATCGATCGCCAGCTTCACGCCGAGCTTTGAGAGCGCCTGCAGGCGGTGCAGCGCTTCCTGCGCGTCCTGGATCAGGATCGATTCGGTCAACTCCAGCTCCAGCGACTGCGGCGCCAGCCCCACTTCGGCCAGCGCACGGGCAACGCTGTCGACGAAGTCGGCTTGCTGGAACTGCAGGGCAGACACATTGATCGACATCAGCAGTCGGCGCCCTTGCCCGCGCCAGATCGCCGCCTGCTGAACCGCCTGATGCAGCACCCAGTTGCCGATGGACACGATGAAGCCGCTGCGCTCGGCAACAGGGATGAATTCGGCCGGCGCCACGTCACCCAGCTCGGGGTCGCGCCAACGGATCAACGCCTCGGCACCGACGATCTCGCCAGTTTTCACTTCGACCTGCGGCTGGTAGTGCAACCGGAA
Source organism: Burkholderiales bacterium (assembly GCA_031427315.1). Classification (GTDB taxonomy): domain Bacteria; phylum Pseudomonadota; class Gammaproteobacteria; order Burkholderiales; family Burkholderiaceae_C; genus PBB1. Next base: position 10,988 of record JANPNF010000083.1, read on the forward strand.
GCGTCCGGTGGCCAGCGCCTGGCGCATGGCGTGGTCGAGCTTCATGCGGGTGCGCAGCTTCGAGGTGCCCTCGGCGCGCGCCTGGTGGAATCGGAAACCGGCGCGGCCGCTTTCGCGCGCTTCGTTCATCGCCGCATCAGCGGCCTGCAGTAGGTCGTCGGCGGTGCCGCCATCGCCCGGATGCAGCGAGATGCCGACGCTGCAGGTGACGGTGAAATTCAGGTCGCCGAGGGTAAACGGCCGCTGCATTGCGTCAAGCACGCGGCGCGCGCCGCCTTCGGCCCCGTCGGCATCGGCCTGGTGGATCAGCAGCACATATTCGTCGGCGCCGAGGCGGGCAATCGTGTCGACCTGCCGCAGCGTCAGCAGCAGGCGCTCGGCCACTTCGATCAGCACGCGGTCACCCATGCCGTGGCCGAGGGTGT
>JANPNF010000084.1:0-5799 GCA_031427315.1 Burkholderiales bacterium
CTCTTGAACTCACGGTCGTCCAGCGTCAACAGCTGCTCACGGATGCGGTGGCCGTCCTTCAGGCTGAAGCTGCGCACACAGCCAACCTGATCGCTGCGCTCGTGGCCCTCGATATGGCTTTTGTCCACCGCGCCGTGCCACTGGTCATGGCTGTTGAAGTCGCGCAGCACGGCCCAGACGCGCTCGATGGGCGCGTCGATGACGGTAGAGCGAACAAGTTTTTGCAGCACGGCGAGCGCGTCGGGTGCGGCTCAGCGGCGGCTGAAGTGGCGCTTCAACGCGTCGAAGCCGCCCTGAAACACGCCGCCGCCGATGCTGTCGGTCAGCTCGCGCTCGCGGCCTTCGGCACACTCGAACTCCGCGCTCCATTCGGCAAAGCAGCGGTTGCCGTCGGTGACGGGCGTGAGCTTGAGCGTGGCCACGTACTCGGACACGCCCATCGGGCTCTCCAGGATCTCGTAGCAGCAGCTGAAGTCGTAATCGCTCAGGCCCAGCAAGCGCTCGCGGATCATCCCGCCGTCCCGGGTGTGGAAGTGCCGGATACAGCCCACCCGGTCGCTGGGCTCGCTGTTCTCGATGCGGCTGTCGGCAATGGCCGGGTGCCACGAGGGCAACCCGTTGAAGTCGCGGATACGCGACCAGACGGTGTCGGCACTGGCCTCGTTGACGCTGCTGATTTAGACGCGGATCATGGGCTAGTCGACCTTTGGCGTCGCTGCAGGCGGCAAAGCCGCCTGCGCTCCGCTGGCCGCGCCCGCCAGCCGCTGGATGTCGCCGCCTTCGAGCCCGATCTCGCGCAAGAGCTGGTCCACCAGCGGCGCCTGGGCACGGAAGCGCAGTGCCGAGTTGACGACGCTGTCGGCGAAGTTGCCGCTGTTGCCGTTCATCTCGCCATGACCACCGCCGCCCGAGCCGCCCAGGCCGTCGACATGCAGAATCTTGATGCCCTCGATGCGCTCCATCGGCCGCACCGATTCACGGATGATGGCCTCGGCCTTCTCCACCAGCCGCATGCGCAGCGCCGACATGCGCGCTTCGGGCGACAGCATGTTGTGGGCATCGTTCATCTGGCGCAACGCCTCGGCCTCGACCTCGCTGCGCAGCCGGGTGGCCAGCGAGCGGATCTTGTCGGCATCGGCTTCGGCTTCGGCCTGCGCGCGGATCGCATCGCCACGTGCAGCGCTTGCATCGCGCTCGGCGTTGGCAGCCGAGGTCAGGCGCAATGCCTCGTGTTCGGCTGCCTGGGAAGCGGCGATCAGGTCGATGAGCTTCTTGCGCTCGGCCATCTCGACCTCGCGCGCCGTGAACACCTTTTCTTCAGCCGACACCGCCAGCGCGCGGGCGACCTCGGCGCCGGCTTGCGCCTCGCTCTGCGCTTGGCTCTCGCGCGCCACCGCGATGGCGCGCTGCTGCTCGGCCAGTTCCAGCGACTGCCGGCGTTCGATCTCGGCCGACTGGATCGTGCGTTCCTTTGAGATACGTTCCTGCTCGGTGCTTTGTTCGCTGCGGATGCGCACCGCTTCGATGGCCTGCTTGGCCGCGATGGTGGCGCTCTCGGCTTCCTGTTCGCGCTGAGCGCGTTCGGTGCTGAGGTCGGCACGCTGGCGGGCACGGGCGAACTCGACATCGCGCTGTTGGGCCAGGCGCGCGGTCTCGGACTCACGCTCGATGTCCAGCGACAGTTTCTCGGCCTCGAGGTTCTTGTTGCGGATCGCAATCAAGGTGTCCTGCTCGACATCGTTGCGCTGCTTCTTGCGGTGCTCGATCTGCTCGGTCAACCGCGTCAGGCCTTCGGCGTCGAAAGCGTTACTCGGGTTGAAGAACTCCATAGCCGTCTGGTCAAGCTGCGTCAGCGACGCGGCTTCGAGCTCGAGGCCGTTCTTGCGCAAGTCCTCGGCCACCGCCTCGCGCACGCGGCGCACGTAGTGGCCGCGCTTCTCGTGCAGTTCTTCCATCGTCATCTCGGCCGCAGCGGTGCGCAAGGCATCGATGAACTTGCCTTCGACAAGCTCCCTCAACTCCGCGGGTGCCATCGTGCGCTGGCCCAGCGTCTGCGCCGCCGCAGCCACCGACTCGGGTGTGGCGGCGACGCGGACGTAGAACTCGGCAATCACGTCCACGCGCATACGGTCCTTGGTGATCAGCGCCTTGTCGCGGCCGCGCATCACCTCCAGCCGCAGCGTGTTCATGTTCACCGGGATCACGTCGTGCACGATGGGCAGCACGAAGGCGCCACCGTCAAGCACCACCTTCTGGCCGCCGAGGCCGGTGCGCACGAAGGCGCGCTCCTTGCTGCTGCGCAAGTACAGCCAGTGCAGCAGCCAGACGCCGATCGCCACCAGGATGGCAAGGACAAGCAGGCCGAGGAGGAAGCTGCCGAATTGGGCGCCAGTCATGGTTCTTGTCTCCTAGCGGGTGATCTGGGCGAAGCGGCGCGTGGTCTCGGTCAGCGCCACCTCGGTGGGCAGCCGCTCCATCGAGCTGGCGCCGTAAAAGCCGTCGCAGCCCGGACAGGCGCGAAGGATGAATTGCGCGTCGTTCGGCTGGGCGATGGGTCCGCCGTGGCAGAGCACGATGACCTCGGGGTTCACGGCCCGCGCCGCCGCCGCCCAGGCGTTGATGGGGGCGACGCAGTCGGCGAGCTTCAGCGCGGTTTCGGCGCCGATGGCGCCACCGGTCGTCAGGCCGAGGTGGCAGACCACGATGTCGGCACCGGCGGCGGCCATGTCGCGCGCGTTCTGTTCGCTGAAGACATAGGGCGTGGTCAGCAGGTCCATCGCACGCGCGGCACGGATCAGGTCGACCTCCAGCGCATAGCTCATGCCGGTTTCTTCGAGGTTGGCGCGGAAGCTGCCGTCGATCAGTCCGACGGTGGGGAAGTTCTGGATGCCGCTGAACCCGAGGTCGATCAAGCGGCGCAGGAATTGCCCGGTGATCATGAAGGGGTCGGTGCCGTTCACACCCGCCAGCACCGGCGTGTGCGTGACCACCGGCAGCACCTCAGCCGCCATTTCGCAGACGATCTCATTGGCGTTGCCGTAGGCCAGCAGGCCGGCAAGCGAGCCGCGCCCGGCCATGCGGTAGCGGCCCGAGTTGTAGATGACGATGAGGTCGATGCCGCCGGCCTCTTCGCACTTGGCCGACAGGCCGGTGCCGGCGCCGCCGCCGATGAGAGGCCGGCCGGCGGCGATCTTGGCGCGGAAGCGTTCGAGCAGCGTGGTTCTAGCGATACGGGGCATGGCTGCGGGCCTGTGTGGGTTGCTTGGAGATCTCGTGCCAGGCGGCGACCAGTGCGTCGGCGAAGGCTTCGTCGTTGATGTGATGCGGCAAGCGCAGCAGGCGCCGGTTCGGGCCCGGGCGGAAGGCCTGCTCGATGGCGCCAAAGAGGGCGCGGTCGGCGTCAGGGTCGTGGAAGGGCTGGCCGGGTTTGTCGATCGCCGAGACGCCGCCTTCGGGGATCAGAAATCGCAGCGGCCCGGTCATCGCGTTCAGCTTGGCGGCGATGAAGACGCCGATGGCGCGGCTCTCGTCGACGGTGGTGCGCATCAGTGTCACGGTCGGGTTGTGGCGGTAGAGCTTGCGGGCGCGAAAGCGCTCAGGCACGCTGTCGAAGGTGCCGAAGTTGGCCATGTCCAGCGCGCCGCAAGAGCCCACGTAGGGCAGCGCGCGACGCGCGAAGACATCCATGCGGGTCGGCCCGGCGGAGAGCACGCCGCCGGCAATCTCGTCGGCGATCTCGGTGGTGGAGACATCGATGACGCCCGCCAGCAGGCCGGAATCGGCGAGCTTTTCCATGCTCTGCCCGCCGACGCCGGTGGCGTGGAAAACGAGGCAGTCATAGTGCTCGGACAGCCGCTTCGTCACCGCCTGCACGCAGGGCGTGGTGACACCGAACATCGTCAGCCCGAGCGCCGGCCGGCTGCTGTCGGAGAGCGCCGGCGGGTGCATGATCATGCCGGCCAGCGCGTGCGCGGCATTGGCCAGCACCTGTTCGCTGATGCGGTTGATGCCCTGCACGTCGGTCACCGAATACATCATGCAGATGTCGCTCGGGCCCACATAGGGGCGGGTGTCGCCGCGGGCCATCGTCGACACCATGAGCTTGGGCACGCCAATGGCCAATGCGCGCATGCCGGCGGTGGCCAGCGAGGTGCCGCCCGAGCCGCCGGCCGAGATGACGCCGCCGAGGTCGCGCCGGGATTGCACGAACTGCTCGACGGCCAGCGCCATGGCGGCGACGGCGCTGCCGCGGTCAGCGCCGAAGACCGCCACCTCGCCCTGCGGATGGTGGCGCGCCACCTCGCGCGGGTGGACGCTGGCCGGCGACGGCCGGCCTGAGGTGGCGAGATCCACCGTGACGACGCGCAGACCGAGCTTTTCCAGGCACTGGCGCAGGAAGGCGAGCTCGCGCGCCTTGGTGTCGAAGGTGCCCACCACATAGGCGGCGCGGCCGCTGGTGGCGGCGACCGGGAACTCGACGACCTGCGCCGCGCGCTGCGGCGCCGTTGGCGGTGCAGGCGCAGCCCGCGCAAGGTTCACCACCGGCTTCGCCGTGCTGCCGATGTTCCAGCGGTTGTAGCCACGCACGCTGCGCGGCGCCAGGTCGTCCAAGGATGGCGCGCCTTCGCCGTACGCGCGGCGCACGGTGAGCACCTGCATATCGGCCAGCGGCGCGGCCGTCGCTTCGGGCTCGGCTTCGTCTTCGCTGGCGCGCACGCCGAGCAGACGCTGCTGCAGTTCACGGTCGGCTGCGAGCGCGGCAGCGGGCATTTCGTAGGCGATGCGGCCGTTGACCATGACGCCGATGCGCTCAGCCACGTCCAGCGCCACGCCCAGGTTCTGCTCGATCAGCAGCACGGCGATCTCGGAAGAGAGTTCACGCAGTGCCTGCTCGACCTGCTCGACGATCACCGGCGCCAGGCCTTCGGTGGGCTCGTCCATCACGAGCAGGCGCGGTTCGAGCAGCAGCGCGCGGCCGATGGCCAGCATCTGCTGTTCACCGCCCGAGAGCTGCGCACCGCCGTTGCCCTTGCGCTCGGCCAGCCGCGGGAACATGGCGTAGACACGCTCGACATCGCGCTTCTTGCGCGCCACCAGCTTCAGCGTCTCGTCCACCGTCAAACTGGGCCAGACACGCCGGCCCTGCGGCACGTACGCGATGCCGCGCCGCGTGATCACGTTGGCCCCCAGGCCCAGGATCTCTTCGCCGGCCAGCCGGATGCTGCCTGAAGCCGGCACCAGGCCCGTGATGGCATTGCACAGCGTCGTCTTGCCCATGCCGTTGCGGCCGACGATGCCCAGCACGCCCTGGGCCAGCGTCAGGCTGACGCCCTGCAGCGCATGGGCACGGCCGTAGTAGACGTCCAGGCCTTCGATGACCAGCATCGGCGTCGTCGACGCCTTGCTTTCGCCCTCGGAACGTCCGAACCAGGCCATCAGTGTCGTCCGCCCATGTAAATGGCCTGCACCTGCGCATCGCTCTCGATCTCGTCGGGTGTGCCGTGCTTGAGCACACACCCGTTGTGCATGACCGTCACGCGATCGACGACACGCAGGGCGATGTCCAGGTCGTGCTCGATGAGCACGAAGCTCATGTGGCCCGGCAAGCCGCGCAAGAGCGCCACCAGTTCGCGCCGCTCGGCCGGCGACAGGCCGGCGGCGGGCTCGTCGAACAGGATCAGGCGCGGCGCACCGGCCAGCGCCATGCCGATCTCGAGTTGCCGTAGCTGGCCATGCGCCAGATTGCCGACCAGCTCGTCCTTCAGGGTGTCGAGCCGCACGCGGTGCAGCATGTCGTCG
>JANPNF010000085.1:0-2258 GCA_031427315.1 Burkholderiales bacterium
GTTCCTGGCGAACATGGAGCAGCCCTACAACATCACCAATGGCCCGCGTGGCATCGGTCAGATTGATTCGCTGTCGCTGTTCGGCTGGGATTTGGCGAAGAAGTGGGATTTGTTCGGGCTCAGCATCCCGTCGGTCACCAACTACTACTACCTGTTCCTGGCACTGGTCGTCGTCGGTGTGCTGATCTGCTACCGGCTGGAGCGCAGCCGCATCGGCCGCGCGTGGATGGCGATCCGCGAAGACGAGATCGCGGCCAAGGCGATGGGCATCAACACCCGCAACCTGAAGCTGCTGGCCTTCGGCATGGGCGCCACCTTCGGCGGCGTGGCCGGTGTGCTGTTCGCCAGCTTCCAGGGCTTTGTGTCGCCCGAGTCGTTCTCGCTGCAGGAGTCGGTGCTGATCGTTGCGATGGTGGTGCTCGGTGGCCTGGGCCACATTCCCGGCGTTGTCATCGGTTCGCTGCTGCTGGCGGCGTTGCCCGAGGTGCTGCGCTATGTGGCCGGCCCGTTGCAGGCGATGTCCGGGGGCCGGCTTGACGCAGCCATCCTGCGCCAGCTGCTGATCGCGCTGGCGATGATCGGCATCATGCTGGCGCGCCCGCGGGGGCTGTGGCCGGCGCCGGAGTATGGTCGCTCGGCCACGCCAGGGGCAGTGACCTCGCGATGAGCGACAGCGTGTTGAACGTGGCCGGCGTCTCGAAGCGCTTCGGTGGGTTGCAGGCGCTGTCCGATGTCGGCATCACCATCGAGCGCGGCATGGTCTACGGCCTGATCGGGCCGAACGGCGCGGGCAAGACGACGTTTTTCAATGTGATCACCGGGCTGTACACGCCCGATGCGGGCCGCTTCGAACTCGGCGGCCAGCCGTACCGGCCGAGCTCGGTGCACCAGGTGGCGAAGGCCGGCATCGCGCGCACGTTCCAGAACATCCGGCTGTTCGCCGACATGACCGCGCTGGAAAACGTGATGGTCGGCCGCCATGTGCGCACCCGGTCGGGCTTGATCGGCGCGGTGTTCCGCACCGCGTCGTTCAAGGCCGAGGAGGCCGCCATCGCGCAGCGTGCGCAGGAATTGCTGGACTACGTCGGCATCGGCGCCTACGCCGACTTCAAAGCGCGCACCTTGAGTTATGGCGACCAGCGCCGGCTCGAGATCGCGCGGGCATTGGCCACCGACCCTCAGCTGATCGCCCTCGACGAGCCTGCCGCCGGCATGAACGCGACCGAGAAGCTCGTGCTGCGCGCGCTGATCGACCGCATCAGACATGACGGAAAAACCATCCTATTGATCGAACACGATGTCAAGTTGGTGATGGGCCTGTGCGACCGCGTCACCGTGCTCGATTACGGCAAGCCGATCGCCGTGGGCACGCCGGCCGAGGTGCAGCGCGACCTCACAGTCATCGAGGCGTACCTGGGCGTCGCGCACCCGGTTCAAGGTTGATGCGATGAATCAACCTTTGCTGAAGGTCAGTGGATTGAAGGTGGCCTACGGCGGCATCCAGGCCGTCAAGGGCGTCGGCTTCGAGGTGCAGGCGGGCGAGCTGGTCAGCCTGATCGGCGCCAATGGCGCGGGCAAGACGACGACGCTGAAGGCGATCACCGGATTGCAACCAACCGCTGCTGGCGACATCGAATTCTTGGGCACCGCGATCAAGGGGCAGGGCCCGTGGGACCTGGTGCGCCAGGGTCTGGTGATGGTGCCCGAGGGCCGTGGCACCTTCGCCCGGATGACGATCCACGAGAACCTGCTGATGGGTGCTTACATCCGCGACGACAAGGACATCGAGGCCGACATCGATCGCGTGTTCGATGTATTTCCGCGCCTGAAAGAACGCCGCCACCAGCTCGCCGGCACCATGAGCGGCGGCGAGCAGCAGATGCTGGCGATGGGCCGCGCGTTGATTGCCCGGCCCAAACTGCTGCTGCTGGATGAGCCCTCGATGGGCTTGGCGCCGATCATGGTCGACAAGATATTCGAGGTGATCAATGACATCCACCGCCAGGGCGTGACGGTGTTGCTGGTCGAACAGAACGCGAGCCGCGCGCTGCAGCTGGCCGGCCGCGGCTACGTGATGGAGTCGGGCGAGGTCACGATGAGCGGCGACGCGAAGGTGCTGCTGAACGATCCGAAGGTGAGGGCGGCTTATCTGGGGTGCTTTCCCCGAAACCGGCCGCGACTACAATATTAATATTGAGAGTTGTTAGACGAACTCTCGAAACTGGAGAGATAGTTAGATACTATAGTGAAACATCCAC
>JANPNF010000086.1:0-2834 GCA_031427315.1 Burkholderiales bacterium
TCTGACAAACCGCCTTCCGGGCCACTGAGGAATAGCAGGCGCTCGGCCGCTTGGGCCGGAGCGATGCCTGGCGCGCCTTCGCGCAGGCTCAGCAGATGGCGACGGCCCGCTGCGCTGGCGGGCAGTGTCGCCAGCCAGGCAGGCAAGCTGCGCACCGGCTGCACCACGGGCACACGCGTGCGACCGCACTGCTCGCTGGCGGCGGTGGCCACCGACTGCCAGTGCGCCACCTTTTTGTCGGCGCGCTCGCCTGAGAGTCGCAGCACCGAGCGCTCACAGACCAGCGGTTGAATGAACGCGACGCCGAGCTCGGTGGCTTTCTCGACCACGCTGTCCATCCGGTCGTTGGCCGGCATGCCCATCGCAATCGTGACCTCGAAGGCAAGTTCGCGATCAACGGGCACCTGCGTCTCGATCAGCACCGTCACCGCGCTGCGGCCCATGTGTTCGATGCGCGAGCTCCATTCACCACCCTGGCCGTCGAACAGCGTGATCTCGTCGCCGGGTTGCAGGCGCAGCACCTGCACATGGCGCGCCGGTCCGGGCGGCAGCGCGATGCCGCTACTCGCACGCAGGGGCGGCGGGACAAAGAAGCGCGGAGGCATCAGCGCACGCCTCGCGCGTTGCGCCAGCGGGGGCGCATCGGATCAAGCACCGTCGCGCAGCACCCGGCGCAGGATCTTGCCCACGTTCGATTTCGGCAGCTCGGTGCGGAATTCGATCACCCGCGGCCGCTTGTAGCCGGCCAGCATCGCCTCGCAGTGGGCGCGCACGGTGGCCTCGGTGAGCTGCTCGTTGCTGCGCACGATCACCAGCTTGATCACCTCGCTGGCCTTCTCGTCGGGCACCCCGACTGCCGCGCATTCGGCCACGCCGGGCAGCTGCGACACCACTTCTTCGACTTCGCTGGGGTACACGTTGAACCCGCTGACCTTGATCATGTCCTTCTTGCGGTCGATGATCTTGAAGTAGCCCCGCTCGTCGACGGTGCCGATGTCGCCCGAGCGGAAGTAGCCGTCGGCGGTCATCGCCTTCGCGGTTTCATCGGGCTGCTGCCAGTAGCCGGCCATCACCTGCGGGCCGCGGATGGCGATCTCGCCGGGCGTGCCGGGTGGCACTTCGTTGCCCGCATCGTCGAGCAGCGCCATCTCGGTGTTGGGCATCGGCAGGCCGATGGTGCCGTTGAAGCTGGTGTTGTCGATGGGGTTGCAACTGGCGGTCGGCGAGGTTTCCGACAGGCCATAGCCCTCGACGATCGGGCAGCCGGTTTTCTCAAGCCAGAGCTGCGCGGTGGCGCTCTGCACCGCCATTCCGCCGCCCACCGAGATGACCAGATGGCGCCAGTCCACGCTGGCGAAATCGGGGTGGCTGGCCATCGCACGGAACAGTGTGTTGACGGCCGGGAAGCTGTGGATGCGCTCGCCGGCCAGGTCTTTGAACATGGCGGGCAAATCGCGCGGGTTGGCGATCAGCAGGCTGCAGCCGCCCATGCGCAGACCGAGCATCATGTTCGTGTTGAAACCGAAGATGTGATACAGCGGCAAGGCGCACGCCGTCACGATCTGCACGCCCGGTGGGATCTTCTTCAGCGCCGGGCCGTACCAGGCTTCTGACTGCAAGATGTTGGCGACCAGGTTGCGGTGCAGCAGCACCGCGCCCTTGCTGAGGCCGGTGGTGCCGCCGGTGTACTGCAGCACCGCGATGTCGTCAGGCCCGATCGATGTCGGTCGCAACGCGTGCTTTCGTCCGGCCGACAACGCGGCGTTGAAGTGCACTGCGCTGGGCAGAGAGAAAAGCGGCACCAGCTTCTTCACACGGCGCACCACCGTGTTGACGATCCACGACTTGGGGGCGCCCAGCAGGTCGCCCAACGCGGTGACGACGATCTTGCGCACTGCCACCGACGGCAGCACCTGTTGCAGTGTGGTGGCGAAATTTTCCAGCACCACGATGCCGGTCGCACCCGAATCCTTCAGCTGGTGTTCCAACTCGCGCGGCGTGTACAGCGGGTTGACGTTGACCACCACGCAACCCGCCCGCAGCACCCCCGCCACGGCCACCGGGTACTGCGGCACGTTGGGCATCATCAGCGCGACGCGGTCGCCTTTGGCAAATCCCTCAGCCTGCAACCAAGCGGCGAAGGCGGCCGAGAGCGCATCGATCTGAGCGAAGCTCAGCGTGTGGCCCATGAACTTGCACGCCGGCAGATCGCGGTAGGTGCGAAAGCTGTCTTCGAGTAGGGCCACCAGCGAGGCGCACTCGGCAACGTCGATCTGCGCGGGCACGCCCGGCGGGTAATGCTCAAGCCAGATTTTTTCCATGGTGTTTTGCCGCGGTGGTCACTCGATGGCTTTGACCATGTCTTCGACGACCTTCTTCGCGTCGCCGAACACCATCATCGTCTTGTCCATATAGAACAGCTCGTTGTCGAGGCCAGCGTAGCCCGCAGCCATTGAGCGCTTGTTGACGATGATGGTCTTGGCCTTGTAGGCCTCGAGGATCGGCATGCCGTAGATCGCGCTGCCCTTGGTGAGTGCAGCCGGGTTCACCACGTCGTTGGCGCCGAGGATGATCGCCACGTCGGCCTGGCCGAATTCGCCGTTGATGTCTTCCATCTCGAACACCTGGTCGTAAGGCACTTCGGCCTCGGCCAGCAGCACGTTCATGTGGCCAGGCATGCGGCCGGCCACCGGGTGGATCGCGTACTTCACCGTGATGCCTTTTTCGGTCAGCTTGGCGGCGAGCTCTTTGACCGCATGCTGCGCACGGGCCACGGCCAGCCCGTAGCCCGGCACGATGACCACCGTCTCGGCATTGCCGAGTACGAAGGCCGC